>JAUWVG010000115.1 GCA_030617525.1 Candidatus Aminicenantota bacterium
AAAAAACATCGACATTTTTTATGAATAATTCAAGTCAAATGTTTGGAGGGAGTCATGAAGAAGAAGGGAAATATATTTTGGTTGCGTTTATTTCTAGTTCTAATTGTATTATGTTTTGTATCAACTGTATTTTCTTCCCAGCAGAGATTCGATTCCAGAGATCATTATACAAAAAAAGAAGTCATGATTCCTATGCGCGATGGAGTGAAACTTTTTACACAAATATATACTCCCAACGACCAGAGTCAACAATATCCCTTTATGTTTTTCAGCACACCTTATGGGATACATTTTTATGGGATGAAAATGAACAGACTTACACTGGGACCCAATGAACTTTATGCAAAAGAGGGCTTTATTTTTGTTTATCAGGATGCTCGCGGTAAGTTTAAATCTGAGGGTGATTTTGTGGTGATGCGGCCGCACATAAGTGAAAAAAAAGGCCCGCAGGACACCGATGAAAGCAGCGATATCTACGATACTATTGAATGGTTATTGCAGAACAGTCCCAATAATAATGGAAGAGTCGGACAATGGGGAATTTCCTATCCGGGTTTTCAAACTGTAATGGGCATGATCGATGCCCATCCGGCCATGAGGGCATCATCACCTCAGGCTTCGCCCTCGGATATGTGGATTGGTGATGACTTTCATCATAATGGCGCATTCCGTCTTATGTATACATTCGGCTGGCTCTCAGGCAACGCGGCCGTACGATCGAACCCATCGGAAAACCGCGGCAGCGCAAGATTCGATTATGGAACCCCAGATGGGTATAAATTTTTTATGGAGCTTGGTCCTCTATCCAATGTAGATAAAAAGTATTTTTTTAATCGCGTTCCTACCTGGAATGAGTATATGGAACACGGCGATTACGATGAGTACTGGGAGAGACAAGAGGTTCTTCATAATCTTGACAATATCACTCACCCTGTTCTGAATGTTGCAGGCTGGTTTGATGCGGAAGATTTTTACGGCCCCATGAGCATTTATTATAAAATTGAAGAAAAAAATCCGCAAAATAAAAGTACAATCGTAATCGGTCCTTGGCTGCACGGTGGTTGGGCCCGCGGCACAGGAGAAAGTTTAGGAAATATTCAATTTGGCCAAAAAACAAGCGAATATTTTAAAAATGAAGTTGAATTCCCGTTTTTTCTATACCATTTAAAAGATCAGGGTGATTTGAATCTGCCCGAGGCGCTTGCATTTGAAACCGGTTCAAATGAATGGAAATCGTATGAAAAATGGCCACCGGAACAGACCGTAATAAAAAATCTCTATTTTCATGCCAATGGCTTGCTTTCATTCAGCGCCTCTGATAGTAAAAATGGAGATGAATTTGATGAATATATAAGCGACCCAAATAAGCCGGTACCTTTTTCCATTGAAACGCGAACAACACAGGGACATCTGTGGATGGTGGAAGATCAGAGATTTGCCGCCAGCAGACCTGATGTATTGGTTTATCAGTCAGACGTATTATCCGAGGATGTCACAATTGCAGGTTCAATTATAGCCAATCTATTTGTATCGACTACGGGTACAGATGCGGATTGGATAGTCAAACTCATTGATGTATACCCGGGAGATGCTCCGGATAATGATCCCAACCCGCAAAAAATAAGAATGGGCGATTTTCAAATGCTTGTCGGTGCCGATGTTTTCCGCGGCAAATACCGCAACAGTTATGAAAAACCTGAACCCTTTGTACCGAATAAAGTCACCGAAATAAAATATGATCTGCGCGATAAATATCATTGTTTTCTAAAGGGACACAGAATTATGGTGCAGGTTCAAAGCAGCTGGTTCCCTGTCATAGACCGTAATCCGCAGAAATTTGTTGATATTTATCATGCTGTGGAATCGGATTTTCAAAAAGCGACGCATAAAGTATACCGTTCGGCTAGGTTTGCTTCTCATCTGAAGTTAAGAATATTGGAATAGAAAGCATATCTTTTTATAAAAACTATTGGAGGAGGAGCAAAAATGGGAAAGCGATATTTCAATTGGATTATTTGTATAACAGGGCTTCTGTTTATTCACTCTTTTGGATACGGCCAGCTCCAATTTGACAAATCGGAGTATGAGACAAGACGAGAAAATCTGATGGGATTTATACCTGATGGCATTGCCATTATACGTGGAGCAGAGCTCCCGGGCAGTTATATGGAGTACTATCAGAATAATGATTTTATGTATTTTTCCGGAGTGGAAATTCCTAACGCAATTCTCATCATCGACGGGAGGAGAAAAGAGAGCACTCTCTTTTTTACTATTTCTGAGAGCTCTGCAAGGAATGAAGGGATCCCTCTCGATCTTGTGAGAAATCCCAGGGAAGTCACGGGAATCGAACGCGTGCGCCCAATTGAGAGTTTTTCTTCTGTGTTGAACAGTTTAAGTTCACAAGCGAGTGTGTTCTATACCTCTTTTAAACCGGAAGAGTTGATGCGTGAATGCACCAACGAGAAATTTCGGGCTCGACAGAGGGACATGACCCTCAATGAGTGGGATGGCAGACTGACAAGGGAGCTCCAATTTGTCAAACTTCTTCGGGAGAGATTTCCCATGGTGTTGGTTAAAGATTGTTCGAAAAATATCTGGGATTTACGTGTTATCAAATCACCTCCAGAAATCGATCTTTTGCGGAAAGCCGGAAAAATTGGGGTTAATGCTCATATCGAGATGATAAAATCTACACGGCCCGGGATGTATGAATATGAATTGGCTGCCCTCTATGAGTATTACTGCAAAAAAGAGGGCGCCCAGAACCTGGCCTATTATGCCATCATTTGTTCCGGCCCCAATCATCCCTATATGCATTACTACAAACACGACCGCCTGCTTCAGGATGGCGATTTCCTGGTCATCGATGTCGGTCCTGATGTTGGCTATTATGATATTGATATTACGGTCTCCTATCCGGTGAACGGCAAATTTACACCGCGGCAGAAAGAAGTGTACGAGGCATCCAATGCTGTTCATGAGGCTAACATGAAAGTGTACCGACCCGGTCTCACATTAGAGCAGTGTAGAGAAGAAGTTGCAGAGATCTTGAAAGCTCAGGGATTCGACCTTTCTAAAGATTATTTTAAGAGAATGCAGGGTGGCTTTGGTCATTATGTCGGCATGGCGGTCCACGATGTAGGTCCTCGTCTCACTGTCCTAAAGCCGGGAATGGTCATTGCCAATGAACCTCTTGCTGTCTGGGCTGATGAGGAATTGGGTGTCCGGGTTGAAGACACCATTCTTATCACTGAGGATGGATGTGAAAACCTGACGGCGGGTATTCCCCGTACTGTTAAGGACATTGAAGCTATAATGAAGATGGATGGTGCAGTTCAAGTATTGAAGAAGAAAAAGTTGTATTGAATTCTCCTCTCACTCCGTTCAAATGGAATCTGCAGGATTTGGTGTCCACAAAACCCACATCGCGGACATTATAGATACAGCTAAAGAGTTTAGGGAGAAAAAGACTAAAGAATATGATAATCGCGATGACAATTTTGTTGTCTTAATTAAAATCCTTATGCATAATTGATATGTCGATAGAATTAAGATTTGAAATGGAACTAAAACGAGATACAAGTGAAGATGACCATCTTTTTCTCACTGGTCTGAAGCCAAAAGTCCACCTCCTTTCCGATATGACGCAAGAATTCGGATGGCCGAAAATATTGACTGAGATTCTTCCTTGGCTTATTTACAGGCGATATCTATTCTTTTCACAGAAGATAGAGGTTCCTTCAGATATTCCGGGAGCAGGGATCCCTTTTCATCTTTCAAGTGTAAAGGAGAATGATATTGATGAAATCATGACATTGCGGAAGGGATTTCATGATCTGGATATTCTTCGGCACCGCTTACGAGAGGGACACATTTGCTTTTTGGGATGGAACCGCGAGAGACTAATTCATATCCGCTGGATTTTCACTCATTCTGTTTATCTGCCTTATTTGCACAGGACTCTGGTTCTCCGTTCCGGAGAGGTCTATGGTGATGAAACCTACACACTGCCCGAATTCAGAAGGCATGGGGTCCTTGTGCATGCGGGTTTTTTAGTCCGGAAACATCTTAAAGAATTGGGATATCGTCGTATCATATGTGCTGCCGCTTCATGGAATTCATTTATTCAGAAGTATGCCGAAAGGATGAAATATTTTAAGGTAGGTGAAGCCGGATATCTTAATCTGGCGGGATACAAAAAATTTTTCTCAAGGGGCGGAATTAAAGAGCTCAATTCAAAGGAGATAGTCATTATATCCAATGAGTAAAGAATCTTATTTCAAGTTCTTTGCCTTTGGGCCTTTGTTTGCCTTAGAAGCGTGATATTGCTCCCTAAATCAGGCCTCTAAGAAAATTAGTTATGCGTTTTATGGGAAGGTCCTTAGAAGGTCTATTTTTGCCCTTAAAATGACGTTTTAAGCCAAAAAAGAGGAGGAAATGAGCGGCTAATTGTATTATTTTCAATCAAATAATATGGTCTGACCCCAATTCATTATTCAAAGACCAATTCACGATTCACGCACAATTCAGGAAAATTATGGTCTGACCCAAATTCAGAAATTCAGCAACAAATATATTCATGGTGGAAAATCGAATTTTATCAGAAACTTTGTTTACAGTGAACCTATCTGCTAAAATTATCGTAGAAATAAGTAACGGTTACCTAATAAACAATAGGAGGACAAAATGATCAAAAAATGGTTTATGTTTTTGATTGTATTTTCAGCCGTTTTTTCTCTAGGCCTGGCTGAACAGAAGCCTGAGAAAACACTGGCCGTCCAACAGAATCCCATCGCCTTGATGACCAAGGCTATGTCCGAGCGCTTGAAGGACAACATGCATGTGAAAAACATCGTGGGCGACCCTGTCAAAGTAGGAAACATCACAATCATCCCCATCATCATGATCGATATCGGCTACGGGGGAGGAGAAGGCGGCGGAAAAGAAGTTCAGCAAAGAGGTGGCGGCTTCTACATGGGCGGAGAAGCCAAACCCTTGGGATTCATCGTTATCAGTAAAGAAGGGACAAAATTTATCAGCGTCGGCAAGGTGCCCAGGAAGTAAGGAGGAGAAAATGAAGAAGAAATTTTTATGTATGATTTCATTAGCTATTTTCTGTGCCTTTTCCAGCCAACTCTGGGGGCAGTCGAAATCTCATATCGAAGAATCCCTGATCAACTTTGATCAATTGACATCGGCTCTCAATGTTGGCTCAATCCTGGGCAAACCGATCCGCTCGGGGAATACAACCGTTATCCCCTTTGCCAGGATCTCCTTTGGATTGGGAGCCGGAGGTTCTTTCACCGGCTTTGGTGGAGGGATGGGTGTAAAAACCATACCTGTTGGATTCATTATTATCGAAGGAGACAGTGTCAAAGTCGAACTATTCCCCATCGAAGAGAAAAAGCCTTCTTTACTGCAGCAAATGCTCCCGATGCTTTTAAAGGCTTTGCCTGATTTGTTGGGAGAAAAATTCCCTGGCGGTTCCACAAAATCTCCAACTCCGGCACCTGAAAATGGGGAAAAGTCCACTGAAGGCCCCTCTCTTGAATTGGTCCAAAAGCTCTTTAACGAAGAAAAATTTTCCGAAGCACTGGAAGCCATCGAAAAGCTCCTGGTAAAAGATCCTGACAACGCCGAGTATCACGCCTGGAAAGGAAACATCATGGGCTCTCTGACCGGATCGGGAAATCCCATGGATATGATGAAATATGGGATGGGAGCCATGCAGGCATTCGAAAAGGCCCTCGAATTGGATCCGGAGAATGTCACCGCCCATTTCGGCCGCGGGATGGGCCGGATGATGGCCCCGGAAGGTTTCGGCCGCGATTACGATGGAGCTTTGGAAGACTTCAAATTCGTCTGCGGAAAAGATCCCTCCGCCGATTCCTATTACTACTTCGGTCAGGCTTATTCCGGCAAAGGCCAGAAGGACCAGGCCGCAGAAGCGTACAAAAAAGCACTCGAGCTAAATCCCGATCACAAGGAGGCCGCCAAAGCCCTCGCAGACCTCAAATAGAACGATACGACTAAAGTGACATATTGATTCTCTGATACCCTATTGAATGAAGCGCTGCCAACGCTTGGAGGTGATATCACTTTTCACATTCTCAACCAACTCCTTCACAGGCTCTTAAGTTTGCTATCAATATGGCAAAGATAGCTCAGAGCTTGAACGGATGGATTATCTGGAGTTCATCTGGGGAAGTAAAAAAAAATATTTTCTGGATAAAATTATATGTTAAATTTTCGGTTTCCAGCTTTAAAAAAAATGTCTATATTACAATTATAACAATTAAAAGGAGTGTAATTTATGCCTCAGCTATTGCCGGATGAAAACACGATGTACAATGCCCTGCTTGAAAAAGACACTCGTTTTGAAGGGATTTTTTTTGTGGCCGTAAAAACGACAGGCATCTTCTGCCGGCCCACATGTACGGCAAGGAAGCCTTTGAAAAAAAATGTTGAGTTTTTTCCCTCAACACGAGAGGCTCTTCTTCATGGATACCGTCCGTGCAAAACATGTTATCCCCTTGGCCAAAAAGGAGAATTCCCCTCCTGGCTCAAGCCTCTTATGAATGACATTAGAGACAATCCAAACATCAGATTAAAGGATTGGGAAATTAGAGAAAAAGGAGTGGACCCTCACAGGGTGCGCCGCTGGTTTAAAAAGCATCATGGAATGACCTTTCAAGCGTATCTGAGAACTCTCAGAATTACGGAGGCATTTGGCAGAATAAAATACGGGGAAAAGGTCATTGCGGCGGCCTTTGATTCAGGGTATGAATCTTTGAGCGGTTTTGCGGACACGTTTAAGAAAACGACAGGATTTTCACCAAGTAAAAGTCCCCATAATCAGATCATCCGGATCACAAGGATTTTAACTCCATTGGGTCCCATGCTGGCGGGAGCTTCGGATAAGGGTGTCTGTCTTTTGGAATTTGTTGATAGGCGGATGCTGGAAACCCAGCTCAAAAGGCTGGAACGTCGGTTGAATGCTGAATTTTTACCGGGATCGGATAAAAAATTTGAAGAATTATATACTCAGATAAGCGAATATTTTGAAGGACAGAGGAAAAAGTTTACACTGCCCCTTGATATTCGCGGCACACCATTTCAGGAGAA
>JAUWVG010000101.1 GCA_030617525.1 Candidatus Aminicenantota bacterium
ATGTGGGGCATTTTTCATCAGGAAGCGAGGCTCCGCAGACTTTGCAGACGATATCGAACAAATCTTTGGAATTGTTATCCGTCTCTCCGATGTGTCTTTCTAGGACCTTGGCGATAGCATCGGGCAGAGATTGGACAAGGCTTCCTTCGGTAAAAATTGGCTCCGAACCGCCTATCCCTTTGAGTTGAGCGATGATCTCCTTGGGGTCCACTCCGCTTCTCATGGAAAGCGAAATGAGTCGTCCGATGGCTTCCACATCGGCCATTGTAGAGTACCCGCTTTTTCCGATACTGGCAAAAACTTCGAAGGGTTTTTGGTTGAAATAGGATATGGTGACGTAGAGGTTGCCGAAACCTGTGTTGATTTTGTCTGTCACAGAGGGGAGAGAGTTGGGACGTTCTTTGGGATGAAGTTTCTTAAATGGGAGGGATCTATACAGGACCTGTTCGGCCCGGCAGCCGTCCCTGTAAATAGTGATGCCCTTGGTTTTTAATTCGTTGGCGAGAAGGTAAGCCTTTTCCACATCTTCAAGCGAAGCGGTGTTTGGGAAATTTATGGTTTTAGACACCGAATTATCCACATGTTTCTGGAAAGCGGCCTGCATCCTGATGTGCCATTCGGGAGAAATATCATGGGCTGTAACGAAATATTCTGGGATGTCCTCGTCGGGATGGGCATCCCTCCACTCTTGAAAAAGGGGATGAATGTCTTTGAGCTCTCTGTCAATGATTTTAGAGATAAACTCAAAAGCAAAGACAGGCTCGATACTGGAGGAGCAGGCGGCAAGACGTGCGATTGTTCCTGTTGGGGCAATAGTAATGACGGTGGCGTTCCGCATGGCCTTGTCTTTGTAGATAGATTTATCTATGTTCGGAAAGGAACCCCTGCTTTCGGCCAAACTTTGGGATTCAGACTCTGCTGTTTTTCTTAAAAATGCAGCGATCTTTTCTGCCAGGTGAAGAGCTTCCAAAGAATCGTATTTGATCTTCATCTTGATCAGCAGATCGGCCCATCCCATAACCCCTAATCCAATCCGCCGGTTCCCTTTTGTGGTGTCTGCAATCTTGGGCAGAGGATACTTATTGACCTCTATGACGTTATCGAGGAACCGCACAGCCACGCAGATGACCTGTTTGAATTTCTCCCAGTCAAACAGGGTTTTATCTTTCGGATTAAAAAAATTAAGAAGATTTATCGATCCGAGATTGCATGATTCATAGTTGTGAAGGGGCTGCTCCCCACAGGGATTGGTGGCACTGATCGGTCCCAGGTGTTTTGTGGGATTGTGTTTATTGATTTGGTCTATAAAAATGAGTCCCGGATCTCCGACAGCCCAAGCCGATTTGACGATCATGCGAAAAATCTTACGGGCATTCTTTTTCCCTGCGTTTTTCTTGAGATAGGGATCATAGAGAACATAATCGTCATCCTTTTTCAAGGCTGTTATAAATCGATCGGTGATGGCCACTGAGATATTGAAGTTATTGATGTCTTTGCCGTCTCTTTTCATCAAAATAAAATCTTCGATATCAGGATGGTCAACGCGAAGGATGCCCATATTGGCTCCGCGGCGTGTGCCTCCCTGTTTAACCGCTTCTGTAGCCGCGTCTATAACACGGAGAAAAGAGATCGGACCTGATGCGATACCCTGAGTTTTCTTCACAAAACTTCCCTTGGGGCGAAGAAGGCTGAAATCAAAACCTGTTCCTCCTCCCTCTTTGTGGACAAGTGCTGTATTTTTGACAGTTTCAAAAATGGAATCCATAGAATCTGCTATAGGCAAAACAAAACATGCGCTCAAACACATGTCTCGACCGGCGCCGGTGAGAGTAGGGCTGTTGGGGAGAAAATCCCGGGACATCATCACATCAAAAAAGCGCTTTTTCCAGATTGTTTTTTCCTTTTCAGACTGTTCGGCTGAGGCGATGTATTCAGCAACCCTCATGAATAAATCAGAAGGGGATTTATCCAGAAAATTCCCATCCTTATCTGTCTTGAAGTATCTTGCTTTGAGTATTCTTAAGGCATTTTCAGAAAAACCTTCTCCTGTTTTCATCGTCACTCTCCTGTTGATTGGCAGCACTTGATGTGGTGTTAAAACGAATATAAACCCCCACATGATGTAAGTCAAGTAAATTTATCAATTATGTAGGAAAACACAAAAAAAGGGATTTTAAAACGAAATTGTGAATTGAATTCCATGGGACGAATCTAAATGGACAGTGGCGTCAATTTGACGGGTAAAATCTTTCACCAATCGAAAACCAAAAGCTTTTTTATTGAATAAATCCATGCCCACTGGAAGTCCAATCCCGTTGTCTTTAATGATCAATTGCGTGGGGCCGTTTCTTTTCTGTCGCATTTGGATTTGTATTTCGCCTTCTCTTTCTTCAGGAAAGGCATGATTCAGCGAGTTGGAGACCAGCTCCTGGATGATTAAGGCGCAGGGGATAGCGTGATGAATATCCAGATAGATTTCCTTCACGTCTCTTTTCAGGCGGACATGTGTGATTCCTCTTGAGTGCTGCGAAAAAAGTTTCATCGTTTGCCATTTAACAAAGCTGGAGAAATCTATCCTGGAATAGTTCTTGTATTGATAAATCTTTTCATAGATCTTGGCGAAGGACTCGAGCCGTGCATTCATGTTTTTTAGCGAAAGGGATGCGTCTTCATCTCGAATTTTTCTTGCATGATATTTGAGCATGAGAGTGAAAGCCTGAATGTTCCTTTTGACTTGATTTTGTATTTCATGAAGCAGCACGTCTTTTTCATCGAGAGTGGTTTTAATGAGGTCCTCGGCCATTTTTCTCTGTGTGATCTCCCTAACGACACTGAGGATAGCCTTTTCTCCCTTGTATTCAATGATTCTGGCACTGACTTCTACCGGCAGGATGCTGCCGTCAATTCTCCTGTCTCCGGATTCAAAAATGGCCACACCATCCTCTTCGAGCTTTGAGACGTTCACAGCGATATTTTCTCCAAATTCGGGAGCAACGAGGTCATTCAGCTTCATCGTGAGCATCTTTTCCTTGGAGTAACCCAATCGTGTGTACATATTTTTGTTGACGTCGAAAATATTTCCCTCTGTGTTATGGATGATGATGCCGTCATTGGCATTTTCGAAAATCATCCGGTATCTCTTTTCGGACTCGATGAGTTTGGCCTCACTGTCGATGAGTGCCTGGGTGACATGTTCTCTTGTGAGTTTGAATACCTCCAGATCGTAGATTTTTTTGTGGAGATTTACGATATCAGCTATGAGTTGGTCTTTAGTTTTGTCTTTCATGATTTTTTGCCTATGACACGCTTATCTTTGCCCCGTCTTCTAATTGTTTTTTTTCGATGGAAAAGAGAGCATCCAGAAGAGCAATCTGAAAACTCCCTGGAGTTTTTGTTTTGGATGCAGCTTGTTCACCGGCAAGCCCGAAGAAAGCAAGAGAAGTGGATGTTGCTTCAACAGGATCCGTATCCACAGCAAGGAAAGCACCGATGAGAGCGGTGGCCGTACAACCTGTTCCTGTTATGCAGCCCATGAGTTCGTGTCCATTGGAAATCCGGTGGATGCGTTCTCCATCTGTGACAAGATCTACGGCTCCAGTGATGGCCAAAGTGGTGTCCAATTCTTTGGCCAGATAGATGGCGGCATCGGCAGCGTCGTCGACGGAGTGCAGGGAATCGACGCCTTTGGTCTTAGAATCCTTTTGGGCCAGCGAGAGGACTTCAGAGGCGTTTCCCCGGACGACGGTGATAGAAAGTTCGTCAATCAGCCGTTTGGCTGAATCAGTGCGCAGCTTAGTGGCTCCCGAACCAACAGGATCCAGTATGATGGGGACATTGAGAGCGTTGGCTTTTTTCCCGGCTTTAATCATCGACTCAATCCAATAAGGCGTGAGAGTTCCGATGTTGAGCACAAGCGCACCTGCAAAAGAAACCATTTCTTCGACTTCCTCGTGAGCATGAGCCATAACCGGAGAAGCTCCGCAGGCAAGAAGAGCATTGGCCGTATAATTCATGACCACAAAATTTGTGATGTTGTGAATCAGGGGTTTTTTGCTTCTGAGGTTTTTCAAGTTTTCCGCCGCCTTCCTAGCGAGATGTGGATTCGTCAATATTACCTCCCTGTTTTGAAAAATGATCCCATCCTTTAGGGGTGAAACGCTGTCGGGATCCATCTGGGAGTATCCAGTGGAAAATTCCGGCTTCGTTTGTCACTGTCCCGATTGTGGAGACAGAAACATCACTGATTTTCTTTATTGTATCTTTAATCTTTTCTACATTTTCCGGAGCGCATGTGATCACCAGTTCATAATCATCGCTGTCCCTGGTGCACAGCTCATAGGGATCTTTTTTATTTTGAGTACCGGAGTCTTTGAGAGCATCGCTGATGGGGAGATCTTTCCGGTTTAGTTCCGCTCCAACGCCGCTGTCCAAACAGATGTGGGCCAGATCTGCAAGAAGCCCGTCGCTTGTGTCGATCATGGCTGTGGCATATCCTGAAGAGGCGACGGCGTGTCCTTCGAGCGCTCTGTGATTTGGGGAAATATAGGCTTGGATTAAATGGTGATCGAGCGGGATGTTTTCACGTGTATTATGAAGGAGAAGCTCGAGTCCTCCGGCCGCTTCTCCCGGGAATCCTGTGACAAGAATAGCGTCGCCTTTGCAGGCTGTAGAGCGGCGGAGCGCATATCCTGCTTTGATTTCTCCAACCAGAGTGATATCGATAAATGTGGAGGATTCCACTTGTGTGACATTTCCTCCAATGACTGCCGCATGAAAAGGATTGAGTTCTGCAAGAAAACCTCTATACATGTCTTCGACATCACGGACTTTCATGTCGGATTTTAATCCCAAAGAAACAAGGGCATAAAGGGGACTTCCACCCATGGCTCCGATGTCACTGATATTGACGGTCATGGCGCGTCGTCCCACGTCATAAAAATTCATAAATTCAGTTAAAAAATGTCGGCCTTCGACGACACTATCGCAGGTGATCAAAAGTTCAAATCCCTCTTTGGGTTGAATAACGGCGGAGTCATCTCCAATACCTAAGACGGTTCCTTCCACATAAAGACCTTCTAATTTTATAAGGTTGTCGATTCTGTGGATGAGACCGAATTCTCCGATATCTGACAGAGTTTCTCTCATGTCTTACCTTCGGTGAGTGCTCTGTAGAGTTCTTGCGTGGCTTCTTCTGGATTTGGCGAGCAGCATACAGCCGAGATGACGGCAATTCCTGCGGCTCCTGCCTCCAGAACATCTTGGGTGTTTCCAGGAGTGATTCCTCCAATGGCGATAATGGGGACCGGAATCGCCTTAACAACGTCCTTAAGTTTTTCAATCCCGGAAACAGGACCTGCATCTTCCTTTGAAGAAGTGGGAAAGATTGGGCCGAAGCCCACATAATCCACCCCCTCTTCATAGCATTTTATAGCCTCGTCCAGGATGGCCGCCGATCCTCCGATAATTTTATCTTTTCCGAAAAGTCTGCGGGCCAGTGGAGCAGGAAAATCATCCTGTCCCAAATGAACGCCGTCTGCCTCTACGGCGATGGCTACATCGAGACGGTCGTTGACGATAAACGAAACTCCGGCCTCGACGCAAAGGCGCTTAATCCGTCGTGAATTGGCTATCATCTCTCTTGTTGATCCGGCTTTTTGCCGGAACTGAATGGTGTCGGCTCCTCCCCGGATTGCCAGTTCGGCCTGCTCAATATGGGAGAACCGGGATTGGAGGACGGTGTCTGTGATGACGTGGAGTTTCCCGATTAGCTTGGTCATTTGAAGGCGAAAAAAGTGTAGCACAGGGCAAAATTGTTGTCAAAATTGATGAAAACCAGCAGGAAAGGATTCATCATTCTTCCTCAAACGAACAACCAAGAAATTTTCTATCCAGCCGAAAGATTATTATCCAATTGACCCCAGATAAAATGGGGCATATCACCCGATGTTGAGTTAAATGACCCGTTTATTCTGATCTGGTTTTTCAGCTTTTTAAGGAATGTTCTTGTAATTCATTTAATTTCTTCCAGTTAGCCATGCTCACGGAAAGAATAATGTCATGGCATAAATATTGCTGCTAAAAGAAAGGTCATATAAGGAGTTATCGTATGAATGGATTACTTAAGTACAGGACTGCTTCACTATTAAAATTATTTTTGGGACTTATTATAGTTCTATTTTTAGGTCATGGGATTTCCTATGCAGGTCAGGAGGAGTATGAGTCTATTGAAGAGGATTCCTGCTTGGAATGTCATGAGACAGGAAAGAATGAAAAGGTTATTCACAATGAATTATCTCAGTCCATCCATGCCGGTTTTGGATGTTTGGACTGTCATTCAGAGAAAACCACAATGCCGCATAAAGTATCTGATATCAAGGTGGGCCTCGATGGATGCTCTGTCTGCCATGAAGTTGCCGCGGAAGAATACAAGGCTCATGGACGACTGCGTATTGAAGAGGATGAGGACCTGCCGACCTGCACTGTCTGTCACGGGGACCATGACATTCTTCCCTCAATCGAAGCCGCCTCCAAGACAAATCCGGGCAACCTTCCAAAAACCTGCGGCGTCTGTCATGAAGATATCGATCTGATTGAAAAACACCAGATTAGAGAGAATCATCCCATCGATATCTATGACAGCAGTATCCACGGCACATCCGTTCAGGGTGGGCTCATGGATGCTGCAACTTGCAATGACTGCCATTCCACAGAAGGAACGGCCCATCAAATTTATTCAATGGGAAATCCCAAGTCTTCCATTAATCACTTCAACATCCCAAACACCTGTGGGAAATGTCATGAACCGGAGACAAAAGAATACTGGGATGGTATCCATGGACAGCTGGCTAAGCGAGGGGATACGGAAACTCCAGTTTGCACTCACTGCCATGGTGAGCACGGCATTATCTCTCCGAGCGATCCTGCGTCTCCTGTGTCCCGTGCCCAACTGTCGGAGTCCACATGTACGCCTTGTCATGAATCCATCACGCTGACAGAGAAATATGGGGTGTCTACGGGCCGGAGGCCGACATTCATTGACAACTACCATGGTCTCAAAAGCCAATCAGGGGATCTCTTTGTCGCCAACTGCGCTTCCTGTCATGGGGTGCATCAGATTCTTCCCAGCTCTGACCCAAATTCATCTGTCAATCCTGCCAATTTAACTCAAACATGTGGAGAGTGTCATCCTGGTATTTCGGCCGAGTTGGCGGCGGTACCTATTCATGAAGTTTTCATCAAGGAACAGGAAAGCAAGACCGTGAAAACTATCAAAATTATCTATATCCTTGCGATTATCGTTATCATCGGGCTTATGGCACTCCACTGGCTTGTCGATCTTTTCAGACAGATTATTCTTGTGACTAAAAAGCCTCAGGTGAGGAGAATGCTGCGCAATGAAGTCTGGCAGCACA
>JAUWVG010000233.1 GCA_030617525.1 Candidatus Aminicenantota bacterium
ATCCCAAAGAGGTATGGAAGTTATGAAGATTTAGCCCGTGATCCTGAAATCGACGTGGTGTATGTGTCCACGCCGCACAATCTTCACTATGAAAACTGTCTGATGCTGATCCATGAAGGAAAGGCCGTCCTCTGCGAAAAACCCTTTACCATAAATGCAGAGCAGGCGGCAGAAGTGATCACCCTGGCTAGAGAAAAAAAGTGTTTCGTTTTGGAAGCCATGTGGACGCGATTCCTGCCGGCTATTGTCAAGGTGCGTGAGATCCTTAGGAAAGGGCTCCTCGGCGAAATCCGAATGCTCAACGCCAGCTTTGGTTTTAAAGCCGAATTTGATCCTTTACACAGATTGTTCGATCCTTCTCTTGGTGGAGGAGCGCTGCTGGATGTGGGCGTCTATCCCGTTTCGTTTGCGTCCATGGTGTTTGGACAACCGTCCCAAATCGTAAGCCAGTGCCACCTCGGAAAAACCGGGGTTGACGAACAGTCAGCCATGCTCTTTCGCTATGGGCTGGGACAGATGGCAGTCCTGGCTGCGGCTGTCCGGATGGAAATTCCGCAGGACGCGCATATCATCGGATCCGAAGGCAGACTCCGTGTCCACGCCCCTTGGTGGCAATCACAAAAACTGACTTTAAAGTTCAAGGAAAGGGAAAAAGTCCTGAAATTTCCTTTTAAAGGCAATGGATTCAGCTTCGAGGCCGAAGAAGTGATGCGCTGCTTCCGGGAGGGACGGCTCGAAAGTGAGATTATGCCGCTCGATGAATCTCTCTCCATTATGAAGACCATGGACGAAATCCGTGCCCAGTGGGGGCTTAAATATCCCATGGAGTGATTAAGAAAAGGGTTCGAGGGGTCAAGGGTTCAAGGGTTCGAGGGGTCAAGGATTCAAGGGTTCGAGGGGTCAAGGATTCAAGGGTTCTGGATCCCTTGACCCTTCGATCCCTATCTTTAAAATTCTTAAGCAAGTCACTCGAATCCTTGACCCCTTGACCCCTAGAATCCTTAAAATACTATGAGGGAATGGCGTTAAAAATCCGAGTGGAGCGCTTCCACCTCTTCAGATTTCAAATTCCATAATTTTTAATCACTTTACAGAACTCGCTCTTTAAATCACGGAAATGGAGAAGCCAGAAGACATCACATTCTATTGACTTTAGAGGGGTAAACCATTAGGATGTATAGGCTTTAAAGAGCAGGCGCGTAGCTCAGTGGCAGAGTGCTTCCTTGACGCGGAAGAAGTCGAGGGTTCGATCCCCTCCGCGCCTACCATTTTTTAGGAGAGAGTGTTCAAGAGGAAACCTAGCAGGAAAGTATGTTAAGCCTTCCCGCTTGAATGCATATATATTCATGAGTCAATTGGTGCAGATTAGACTTGAGGGGTCTCTTTTCTCTGTGGAGAAAGGCACCCTTCTAAGAGACTTTCTTTCAGCACAGGAGCTGAAGAGGACACCTCTGCTTGCACGTTTGAATGGACAGATGAAAGATCTTAACGAGAGTTTGACAGAAGATGTAGAGATCCAACTCGTCTACACAGAGGACAAAAATGCTCTCCACGTGCTCAGGCACAGCGCCGCCCATCTACTGGCCCACGCCGTCACCGAACTATTCCCGGGCATACAGATTGGCATCGGTCCAGACATCGAAAATGGATACTATTATGATTTCCTCAAAGACAAACCTTTCACCCCAGATGACCTGATAGTTATTGAAAAAAAGATGGAAGAGCTGACCCGGCAGAATTTCCCCATTGAAAAAGTCATCCTCTCCAAAACAGACGCGATCAAAATGTTTGTGGATATGGGGCAGGACCTCAAAGTCGAACTCATAGAGGAAAAGGGGGGCGCGGAAGTCACATGTTACAAACAGGGAGAATTTATCGATTTCTGCCTGGGTCCTCATGTCCCCTCCTCCGGCCACATCAAACATTTCAAGCTGTTGTCCATTTCCGGAGCGTATTGGAAGGGAGATGAAAAAGGCCTCCAGCTTCAGAGAATCTATGGAACAGCCTTTTTTACCAAGAAAGATTTAAGGGTTTATCTCAATCTGGTCGAAGAGGCCAAAAAAAGAGATCACCGCAAACTGGGCCCCGCGTTAGATCTTTTCAGTTTTAATGAAGACCTCGGAGCGGGTTTGATCCTCTGGCATCCCAAGGGAGCGGCTGTCCGGAGAGCCATAGAGGAGTACTGGTATGAGGAACACTTCCATGCCGGTTATGATATCCTCAACACCCCCCATGTTGCCAAACTCGATGTGTGGCGTACATCCGGGCACACCGAGTTCTATGATGCCCTCTACCCCCCGCTGCTGAGCGATGGGATCGAGTACCAGCTCAAACCCATGAACTGCCCTTTTCACATTATGGTTTATAAATCACGGCAGCGCAGCTACCGGGACCTTCCCTTCCGCTGGGGAGAACTGGGCACGGTTTACCGCTATGAAAGAAGTGGAGTTTTGCACGGGCTCCTGCGCGTGAGAGGCTTCACCCAGGATGACGCCCACATCTTCTGCCGGGCCGACCAGCTCGAAGAAGAGATCCAAGGTGTCGTCACGTTGGCAAAAAAAATTCTGAGCACGTTCGGTTTTACGGATCTGGATGTCTTTCTGGCCACATGCCCGGAAAAATTTTGCGGTGCCGAGGCCGACTGGGTCCAAGCCGAAGCCGCCTTAGCCCGCGCACTCAAAAATATCGGTCAGGACTTCACTCTCGACAAAGGCGAAGGGGTGTTCTACGGCCCGAAAATCGACATCAAAATCAAGGATGCCCTGCAGCGGTCCTGGCAGCTGACCACCGTTCAGCTCGATTTTAACCTGGCCGAAAGGTTCGAGCTCGGCTATATCGGTGAGGACGGCAATGTCCACAGACCATACCTTGTGCACCGTGCGCTGCTTGGATCACTGGAAAGATTTTTCGGGATTCTTATCGAACACTACAATGGAAATTTTCCCCTCTGGATGGCCCCGGTCCAGATTTTGACGATCCCCATCGCCGACCGCCACTCAGCCTATGCCGAATCTTTAAGTGCACGATTTAGGGAAAATAATATACGGGCTTCAGTGGATAAACGACGCGAAAAGGTGGGTTACAAGATTCGGGACGCCGAAACCGGCAAAGTTCCTCTTATCCTTATCGTCGGAGATAAAGAGGTTGAAAACAAAACTGCTGCATTGAGAATCCATCAAGAGGGCGATAAAGGCGAAATTAACGTGAATGAATTCCTTGATAAAGTCAAAGAATTGATTAAAAATAGATCATTGAGTCTCAATTTTTAAAGGAGGTCTATCATCAGAAGACGGAGATATTATCCCGGTGGAGGAAGAAAAGAAAAACCACATAAAATCAATGAAATGATTCGAGCCAGTGAATTGAGGATAATCGATGAAGAAAAGAATCAGTTGGGAGTCCTTCCCTTTCAGGAAGCTTTGGCTCTGGCCAAAGAGAGAGACCTGGATCTTGTGGAAGTGGCACCCAACGCTAATCCTCCTGTTTGTCGGATCATGGACTACGGTAAATTTTTATACGAATTACATAAAAAGGCTCATGAAGCAAAAAAGCATCAAAAACAGATCCAAATCAAGGAGATCAAGTTTCGACCGAAGATCAGTATCCACGATTACACCTTTAAGATTCGCCATGTCGAACGCTTTCTCAAGGAAGGAAACAAGGTGAAGATCACCGTGATGCTTCGAGGCAGAGAAAAAGCAAAACCTGAATTGGCCTTCGCCATACTGGATAGAGTGTTTGAGGACATGAAAGAACTCGGACAGCAAGATGGATCGATCCGGAAGCAGAGTTGGGCTGTATCTGCCCTATTGAGCCCGGTAAAAACTGGAGGAAAAGATGCCAAAACTAAAGACACACAAAGGAGCCCAAAAGCGGTTTAAGGTAACAGGAAAGAAAAAGATACTTTACAATAAAGCGTATAACAGCCACATTCTGACAAAAAAGAGCCCCAAGAGAAAGAGGAGGCTCGGAAAACAGGCCCTCGTCAGCAAGGCGGATAAAAAAACCATTAAAGACATGCTTCCCTACAGGTTTTAGGGAAACCGCCTATTTATTTGGGAACACCCTCCCATTGGATGGAATGGGGGGAAAAAGGAACACGGAAAACAAAGATCGTTTTTTTGTGATATATGAGGAGAAAATAATGCCCAGAGTAACAAGAGGAACTAAAAAAAAACAAAGACGAACAAAAATCTTAAAACTTGCGAAGGGATACTATGGTGCTCGCAACAGCAACTACCGTACAGCCAAGGAGGCTGTCGAACGAGCGCTGCAGTATTCCTACAGAGACCGCCGGACCCGCAAGCGTGATTTTAGGCGCCTCTGGATCATACGGATCAAAGCGGCCTCCGAATTGAACGGCCTGTCCTACAGCCTGTTTATCCATGGACTCAAAACACACAACATCGATATTAACAGGAAGATCCTGGCGGACCTGGCAGTCCATTCACCCCAGACATTTGAGCACATCGTCGCAAAAGTTAAGGAGGCTGCGGCCTAAGCGACTAAACAGCAAGAATGAAAAAGCTGAAAGACAAAATCGAAGAACTGGAAAGAAGCTTCAAAAAGGACGCCGCTGCTGTCAAGGCCGGGATTGAGCTCCAGGAACTCCACAACCTTTATTTGAGCCGGAAAAAAGGGCACCTGACCAGCTTGTTTGAAGAACTGAAAAAGGTCAAGCCCGAAGACAAGCCCGAAGCGGGACAGCTGATCAACCAATTCAAGACAGATGTTCAGGAAAAACTGGACGGCTTGAAGGCGGTACTCAGTGCTCCAAAAACCAAAGCCGTCAAATCCGACCTGACTCTCCCGGGGAAATCCCGGTACTGGGGTTCGCCTCATCCTCTGGTTGTTTTTCAGGAGAGAATCGAGAACATTTTTTTGAGCATGGGTTTTGGCATAGAAAG
>JAUWVG010000222.1 GCA_030617525.1 Candidatus Aminicenantota bacterium
TGTGCTGCTGTGTAAATACGATTCCATCATTGTACTACCCGAGTACAGCAAGGCCCTTCTCTATACCCTGTTTACACTGCGTCAGAACATTTACACCGATCCGCAAAAACCGATTCAGGTTGATCCCAAAATATACCCCATTGGAGATCCCTCTCCCGATTCTCCTGTTTTTGTTACCACGAACTTCTCTCTGACATATTTTATGGTTTCAGGAGAGATTGAAAACTCAGGCATATCGGCCCACCTCGTCATCGCGGATGTTGAAGGCCAATCCGTACTCACAGCCTGGGCCGCAGGAAAATTTGTCGGGGAAACTATCGCCAAATTTATCAAAGACATCGGGCTGGAAGATTTGGTCAAAACGCGCAAAATTGTCATACCCGGATTTGTCTCCCAGATCAGCGGAGATCTGGAAGAAAGCCTGCCGGGTTGGGAGGTCATCGTGGGTCCTCAGGAGGCCTCGGACATCCCTTCCTTTGTTAAGAATGTCCAATTAACTTGAATAAAAAAAATGAGGATCATAAGGATTCAAGGGGTCAAGGAGTCGAGGGGTCGAGTGAAATGATTAAGAAGTATAAAGAAATAAAACAAAGATCAAAAGAATGGATGGGACCGCTCCGTGGTTAACAAGAAAGAGTACACTGTCCGGTTCCTCCCTTTCGAGATAGAGGTTGAGGTGGAGAGGGGGGCAAGTCTCCTCGATACCATAAGACAAGTGAACCTTCCTATGAAGACGTCCTGTGGTGGAGTAGGAACTTGTGGTGAATGTAATGTTAAAATTTTAAGTGGGACTGTGTCGGAAAACGCAGCCAAAGGACTCCCCACTGATATCATTTCCCAAGGTTTTGTACTGGCCTGCCAAACTTTGATCGAGGATAACCTTTCTGTTCAGCTTCCCCATTTTGATGAACAAACAATCCAAAGTGTGACAGATTCGGATTATTTTATACAGAATAAAGACAACATATCGGGTGTCTACGAAGTCAATCCGATTGTGAGGAAAATCTCTCTTAAACTCGATCCTCCATCACTGGAAAACAATTACAGCGACCTCAAGAGATTGGAGATCAAACTAGACGATAAACTTGGGCCGATGGAATGGACATGCGCTTTTTCTGTGCTCCAAAAATTAGCACAAATCGTCCGTCAAGATCCGGATAAGGTCGATTGTATATTGTCTTCGGCCGGATTGGAAAAGACAATTATCGATGTTGTCCCCACATCACTTGAAAAAAAAGTGCTTGGTATCGCCTGCGACATCGGCACTTCGACTGTGGCTCTTCATCTGGTCGACCTCATGGACGGGAATATTCTCAGCACGGCATCCAGCTTCAATCAGCAGATAAAATGCGGCGAGGATGTCATTTCCAGAATTAATTACGCCCGGAAACCGGAGCGCCAAAAAGAACTTCACACACTCATCATAAAAACCATCAACCATCTCATTCATAAAGCCACTGAGAACGCAGACTTGTCGTATTCAGACATATATTATGGCTCATTTTCAGGAAACACTACGATGATCCACCTTCTTCTCGACCTTGATCCACGTTACATCCGGGAGGACCCATATTCTCCCACATTTAACCTTGTCCCCATAGTTCTCGCTGAAAATTTGGACCTGGATATGAACATTGAAGCCCGGATATTCTGTGCCCCTGCTGTGGGAAGTTATGTCGGCGGTGATATTACAGCCGGAATTTTGAGCACACCTATGCTCAAAAACGCCGAGGACATCTCACTTCTCATCGATGCCGGAACAAATGGAGAACTCGTCATCGGGAACAAGGATTGGATGATGACATGCGCCTGTTCGGCGGGCCCGGCATTTGAAGGCAGTGGAATCCAATGCGGCATGCCGGCTTCAGATGGAGCGATCGAATCTGTCAAATTGAACAGAGAAAAGCAATTTGAATTCCAAACTATCAACGACAGCAAGCCTAAAGGACTGTGTGGTTCAGGTTTGGTCGATCTTCTCTCAGAGCTATACATACACGGCTTCATTGACCGCAGCGGCAAGTTTATTTCAAACAACACAAAAGGACTCTTGAAGGATACGGAAGAAGGCCTGGCTTTTCTTATTTTACATGGAAAGGACACGTTCTGGGGACATGACCTGGTCATTACAGAAAACGAAATCGCCTCTCTCATCCGGACAAAAGGCGCCATATTTTCTGCCTGTCAGCTGCTCATTAAAAACATAGGTATAGATTTTAACAACATCGCCAGTGTCTATATTGCAGGGGGATTCGGACGGCATCTCAATGTTGAAAATGCAATCCGCATAGGCCTCCTTCCGGATCTCGATAGAAATAAATTCCACTATGTTGGGAACAGTTCTCTGCTCGGTGCCTTGCTTGTGCTGCTGTCTGATAAAAACCGGGAAAAAATCGAATCTCTTATCGATAAAATGACCTATTTGGAGTTAAATACAGAACCTCGTTATATGAACGAATATACAGGGGCTTTATTTCTTCCTCATACCGAGTTAGAATTGTTTCCTACTGTCAAGGATATGTTTGTAAAAAAAATTCAATAAAGGACAATACACATGAATCAAACCGTAAGACCTAAACTGGAATTACTCAATGAGTCACTGATCGAAAAGATCATTCAAGAGGCTTTGATCTTACTCGAAAGAGAGGGAATTTTTATCGAGAATGAAGAAGCACAGGAACTCTTTCAGGCTGCAGGCATGAAGGTCGAGGCATCGACACAAAGAGTTTATTTGACACCCCAACTCGTCCACGATTCCCTGGCTACAACCCCGGCAAAGATCAAACTTTACGATATTTCCGGAGAAAAAGAATTTACTGTTGGAGACGATAATGTCCATTTTGATCCGGGGTCTGCGGCCGTGACAATCCTTGATCATAAAACGCAGGCACAGAGAAAAGCGGACACGTCGGATGTCGTCAATTTTGTGAGAGTGACGGACAAAATGAAAAACATCGAATTCCAGAGTACCGGGCTCATCAGCCAGGATGTCCCGGAAGTCATCAGTGATGCTTACAGGATGTATATCGGACTTCAAAATTCTTCAAAACCCATGGTGACAGGCACCTTCCGCGTGGAAGGATTCAAACCTATGTTTGACATGCTGGTGGCGGTCAGAGGCAGCAAAGAGAAGCTGGCGGAAAAACCTCTAGCCATTTTTGACGCCTGCCCCTCCCCTCCTCTCAAATGGAGCAATCTGACGACCCAATCACTGATCGACAGCGCACGGGCAGGAATCCCCTCCGAATTGATATCTATGGGGATGACAGGCGCCACGTCTTTGATCACAATCACAGGAACACTTGTCCAGCACGTGGCTGAAAACCTTACAGGTCTTGTTATCTGCCAGCTGGCCAAACAAGGCGCTCCGGTCATTTTTGGCGGATCTCCCTCCAGCTTCGATATGAGAAAAGGCACAACTCCCATGGGAGCCATCGAAACCATGATGATCGATTCAGGATATGCTCAGATTGCCAAACACTTCAACCTGCCGACACACGCCTACATGGGATTGAGTGATGCCAAGACCAATGATAACCAAGCCGGATTGGAGACAGGTATCAGCGCCGTGCTTGCGGCTCTGTCAGGGATCAATGTGATTTCAGGTCCGGGCATGATGGATTTCGAAAGCTGTCAGAGCCTGGAAAAACTCGTGATCGATAACGAAATCGCAGGAATGTCCCTCAGGCTGATCAAAGGGATTACACAAAGAGATGATCCCATTGCAACACATATGTTTGAGAATATCACGAAGGAAACGGAATTCCTGTCCACACCGCATACGAGAAAATGGTACAAAGAAGAGCACACTTACCCACTGATGATCGACCGGGACACCTATGATACCTGGGTTTCACTCGGAAAAAAATCCATTGCTGAAAGAGCTGCGGACGAGGTGGACAAACTCCTGAGTGAACCGGCTGAATCTGCCTTGGATGACGATACGCGGAAAGAACTGCATGACATCATGCTTATGGATGCCAAAAACAACGGTCTGGACACATTACCTAAAATTTAGTTTTAGAAATCAGATTTAAATGTTCTGATAATTCATTCCATAATTTTGACGGAAGATTTTTTTAAATTTATACTCAAGCGGCTCTCCATTGATAAGGCTGAAGGAGCAAAACATCATATCTAATCTTGTTGGATCGTTACTGAAACGTACTTCTATTCTTGCAATGGTTTGTGACAAAACCACCAATCGTAACATTCAAGATTCTTATTTTCTAATCGTTTTTTAGCTGAAATTTCATCTTTTGCTGGTGGAACGATTATTCTGTTCTGAATTAATTCATTATTAGGCCATCCAGCTGCTACAGCACCTTGTTTGTCTGAAATTTGTAAAGCTTTAACTGCTCTAACAATTTCATCCATATTCCTTCCAACTTCCTGTGGATAATACATAATAAGTCTTACTTTACTTCCAGGGTCAACAATAAAAACCGCACGTACAGTATTGGTTCCCTTGCCAGGGTGAAGCATCCCTAATTTTAATGCAATGGCATCATTTGCGGCTATAATTGGAAACTTAATTTCAATATCAAGTTCATCTTTTATCCATTGAACCCATTTAATATGTGAAAAAACCTGATCAACTGACATTCCAATTAGTTTGCAATCTAATTTTTCAAATTCTTCGAATCTTGTTTGAAATGCAACAAACTCTGTTGTACATACTGGTGTGAAATCAGCTGGATGGCTAAATAGCACAAACCATTCTCCTTTTAAATCCCCAGGTATGGTCATTTCACCATGAGTTGTTTGAACCTTTATCTCTGGAAAATCATCTCCTAATAATGGCATGTTCATTTTCGTTTCTTCCATAATTCACTCCTCATTATTTGAATTAATGTATTATAAAAAAAATATCTCCCATTATGTTCGACAACTCATCTTACACAAACATTTTTTTACCAAACCCTATTACCACTTAAGTATAACACTAAATCATATAGAGAATCTTGTAAACTGTCCCCTAAATTCGTCTTCATGCATATATCCCATAAACGATGGTTTTCGTTCAATTTTTTATCGAAATAGAAAGAATGAAAAGAATGGTTCTTTCCCCCATGGTGTTGACAACGTGATTGGCGTCCTCTTTTCCCTT
>JAUWVG010000311.1 GCA_030617525.1 Candidatus Aminicenantota bacterium
CTTATGATCCTCATTTTTTTTATTCAAGTTAATTGGACATTCTTAACAAAGGAAGGGATGTCCGAGGCCTCCTGGGGACCCACGATGACCTCCCAACCCGGCAGGCTTTCTTCCAGATCTCCGCTGATCTGGGAGACAAATCCGGGTATGACAATTTTGCGCGTTTTGACCAAATCTTCCAGCCCGATGTCTTTGATAAATTTAGCGACAGTTTCTCCGACAAATTTTCCTGCGGCCCAGGCTGTGAGTACGGATTGGCCTTCGACATCCGCGATGACGAGGTGGGACGATATGCCTGAGTTTTCAATCTCTCCTGAAACCATAAAATATGTCAGAGAGAAGTTCGTGGTAACAAAAACAGGAGAATCGGGAGTGGGATCTCCAATGGGGTATATTTTGGGATCAACCTGAATCGGTTTTTGCGGATCGGTGTAAATGTTCTGACGCAGTGTAAACAGGGCATAGAGAAGGGCCTTGCTGTACTCGGGTAGTACAATGATGGAATCGTATTTACACAGCAGCACAGACGCTTCGGCCAGAGATTCATAAACAGTTGCGCCTCGGATGTAAGAAAATAGCGGAAAACCGAAAGGTTTAAAATTGTTTCTCAGGGCACTCCGTCTCAATATTGTATTGTCCTGCAGCTGTAGGCCCAGGTTTCTTGATTTCAAATTGAGAATGAGGTCAGAGAAACCGACTTCACGGGCCTTTTCGGATTGAGTTTCCAGGGATTCCAGAGAATCTGCGAAAAGGATAAGACTGGCATTAAACGTCTTAGCCAGCTCAAAATCCTGATTTGTGGCAGCCTCTCTCAAGTAGATAGCCGGGCGGTTGTCCTTACAGATCTCCAACCCTTTCTTGAGAGTTTCTATGGACGGGCAGTCGAGGATAAGGCCTTTGGAGGAAAAATTTTGTGCAGCATGGATTGTCTCGAGAAAATTGTCTTTTTTGTCGGTGTTATGCCGGATAAAAAACAGATCGATAAAGAGTTCTTCTCCCACTCTTTCTACACGATAGTTCTCAATTTCCTCGATCTTTTTCTTAAGATCGCCGATATCTTCTGATGTGAGAAGTTCAATGGCAATTCCCGTCTGATGAAAGAAAGTTTTGTCATGCCGGAACATCACTGTTTCATTCCCGATTTCCAGAGCGTTGGCCCCGCCGATTTTGATCAACCGGATGGGAGGCTCGCTGGCCGCTCCGAGAGAGTCCTTGGCCTCATCTGAAGCATGCGGACATTCGCCCAACTCTGCTTTTTTTTGGGCCAGTTTCATGGCAAAGGCCATGCACGTGGGGACGCCGCAGTCTCCACAGTTGGTTCTTGGCAGCAGTTTAAAAATATCCAATCCAGATAGAGCCATGATTATTCGTCCTTTGGAGTTTGATACATGTCATTAATTTTCCCTTTGACAGCCTTTACCGTCTCGGGGTGATACAGAATCAGGATATCTGCCCCCGTGATCAGAAGGCTCATCGCGGTGGCAATTTCCCAGTGGGCAAGCCTTTCGGGGAGCTCCCCCCAGTCGGGATTGTCTTCTTTAGGTGTCCGGGCTTCTTTGACCTTTGCAGTCTCGTACCCGGGATTGACAAGCATAGGTGATGACAGCATTTTATCGCCGGACAGCCCATCGATCCGAATCCGCTCCATGATGGAATAGGTGTACTCCAGTCCGTACCCGAGAGCCCCTGTCAGAGGATCCATCACGATCCTCTCCAGAGGAAAATCCATATCGGTCAGCAAAATGTTCAGCTGTTTGGCCAGGTTGACATCGATGGGGGATTGGGCCACAAGTGTGTGATTGTAGGCGATACAGGCTGCGGCTATGGTTTTGTAGTTGTCTGTCTCGACAAAGTTGAAAAGGCAGTTTTCACCGGCCGTTATCTCACAGATTTTTTTCAGAACAGTATTATTTTTTTCGAAATGGCCGTGCCCGGAAATGATGAGAGGAACACTCACACTTTTGAGGACATCCAGGACGATTTCTGCCGCCTCCTCAGCGCTTACGTCACCTTTTTCCGGGTGCGTTCCTTCCAGTCTTATGGAGATGAGATCGGCCCCATATTCATCGATGCATTTTTTTGCCATGTCTCCGGGTTTGTCTAGAACGTTTTCAAAATAATTCCGTAGAGGCTGAGGGAATTTTGGCGGAATCCTGTCAAAGACTTCCATGGCTACAATGGGAGGTGAGGGAAATTGTCCTTCAAAAAAATGAAAGGGAAGAGCCGTACTTCCTCCGACCGTTATGGTGTGAGACCTGGTTCCTCCCAAATCGGGCGTGGCCCCGAGACGAACAGAAGCCACTTGTCCAGTGTTGTTGTCTTTTGGGATTTCAAATGCCATTTATGTTGTCCTCAAATCAATAATGTATAAAATTTTCCATCCATTTGTCGACAGCAAGAAGAGCCGGAGATGAATCGGGCAGTGTCCAGATGGACTCTCCTTTTTGCTCCATTTCTAAAAGGCTGTTGTCTTCTCGTATAGCTAAGCCAAGCTCCAGGTGTTCTTCCTCAAGGGTCAAAGTCACTATGGGCGGTACTTCACCGTGGAGACGGTTGACGATAATTTTTTTTTCTCCAATCCGGATGTCCAGTTCACTTAAAAGACGGCTGATATTTGATGCTGTGCGGATTCCTCTGTTTGTGGGATCGGAGACGATGAGCAGACTATCTATGTTTAAGGTTGTCCGGCGGCTGAGATGTTCCATCCCGGCTTCATTATCAATAATGATGTATTGGTATTGAGTACTCAATGTCTGGAGGATATCCCGGAGCAGATTGTTGGCGTAGCAGTAGCATCCGGGTCCTTCCGGGCGGCCCATCGCTATAAGGTCATAGGCTGGTGTTTCCACAAGACTGGCTTGAATTTTATATTCGAGAAACTGGGCCTTGCTCATACCCCCGGGAAGATTCTGGATGGACTGTTTCATCTCTTCTCTGATCGAACCCACGGTGTCCTTGATCTCTAGTCCCAGCAGGACATTGAGATTGACGTTGGAATCGGCATCAACAGCGAGAACAGAACCCACGTTATGCAGGCTCAACCAGCGGATCATCAGAGCGGAAATTGTGCTTTTTCCTGTTCCCCCTTTTCCGGATATGGCTATCGTTTTCATGTTTTCTAAAAGACTAGAATAAAGGGGGCATGGACAGTGCAGGGTGATTCTTCTTTGTGATGAACTCCAGGACCTCTTCTTCGGTCACGGCAACCGTTTCATCGGCGATCGATTCAAAAAAGTTATCGATACCATGGGTTTTTCCAATATCTCGGAGGATGGATTCCAATTCTACTTTGAGGGCTCTATCCATCCAGACAATCCGTGGAGCGCCTCCCTCGGCACTGATAAATTTCTTACTCCCGATATACTGCTTGCTGTGACCGATAAATCCGGGTGTTTGGAGTCCGCCACCCACCGTGCCTGCCAGTGTCGAAAACTTCATGCCCACGGGTGTCATTCCCATGTAATCTCGATAGACCGCCATGATTCCGTTAGTAGAAGGAAGGATACATGAAATGCATTCAAAGCATCCACACGATGTCATGGGGAACTCGATGATGCTGTAGGCATTAAATGTATCCAGGGTTTTATGAGAGTTGTTGTAAACAAAAGTGTTGATGTCCTGCCACTGCCCTTTGACTGGATCGATGGCATTTCCTTTTTTTACGGGTTGGTTGGGGCCGGCCGGGCTGATCTGATGAGCGGCTTTGCCGTCCAGCCAGTTGTAGGCGCCGCACAATCCCGATCGCTCGGGCGTAATGATACAGATATGATTGGGCGCAAAAGACTGGCACAACGCACACGAATAAAATGTATCGACGGCTTCATCGGTCATATCTGCAAGGCGGGCATCCCGATTGAGATACACTTCGCGGGCCTTTCCGATGAGAGCCCTGATGTCTTTTTCCAATGTGTAAATTCTGATCTGGACTTTGTCGAATATTTTCCCGAATTCTCCATGGAGTTTAGCATGGAGGATGGAGCCGAAGTGACTAAATTTAAATCCTTTGTCCTTGGTGTCCTTCCCGATGCGGATCCAGTTGATATCCCTTTGACCCATATGAAACACACCATTGGCGGCATTGATAAAATCATGAATGTGGCGCTCGAGAATGGGCTCAAAATCCGTCTGCATTTCACG
>JAUWVG010000036.1 GCA_030617525.1 Candidatus Aminicenantota bacterium
AGCGGCAGGTAATTCGAGGCATGATTGGTTCGAAAAATGGTTCTCTCGGTCTCGATATTTTCGATAATGGCCCTCATTTCCTTTAAAAGCCCTTTTTCATCGGGGAGGATAAATTTCTTGGCTTCAAAATCCTTGTACAGGGGCGTTCCCTTGACAATCATGAGGGTCAAGAGGCTGAAATATTGAGGCTTCATTGCGGAAACAGCGGAGGCGGTTTTATTCGAGTGCTCTTCGGAATGTTCGATTCCACCTAGACCAAGTAAGCCGATCACCGAGATTTTCATCCCGTTTTCCTGGGCCTTTAAAACAGCCTCGATTATCTCCTGCGGTGTGACTCCCTTGTGGACTTTTTTTAGAACCCGTTCCGATCCGCTTTCTAAACCGATGTAGCCGATAGTCAGTTTTCTCTGGACAAGCCGTTGGATTTCGTCATCGCTTTTGGAAAGAATATTCCGGGCATTGAAATAAATTCCTATTCTGTTCAAATTTGGGAAGGTCACATTCAGCAGATCCAAAATCGGTAAAAGCCTGTCCGTCGATAAGACGAGCCCGTCTCCGTCACAGAGAAAGACTCTTTTCACATCGGGGTAGGCCTCCCTAGCCAAAAGAATATCCTGTTCAACTTCGTCAATGGGTCGGATTTTAAACGGTTTATCCAGATATGCTGGACAGAAGGTACATCTATTCCAAGAGCAGCCGTAAGTGATCTGCAGCAGATAGCTTTTAGACTCGCTGGGAGGTCTGATCACTTGACCTGTATATCTCATTGCGGGTCTCCTAGAGCTTCTCTTCCCTTCTCCCGGATACTTTAGTTTAATGGACTTTCACTCAAAGATCCAGAGACTTTAAGCTTTCATCGTTCTCATCTGTATCTATTGTTTATATAAACGCGAAAAAAAGCTCTCTTATCCTTAAGTCCATCGCCGGTTTAGTGCCGTCGCATGTAGCCCATATCCCTTACCCTTGCTTTTTAGCATTGTCGTTATATGATGTTTTGGAGTACAATTTAAAAAATTACAATCAATCAAATAATGTAGTCATAATGTGGAGCATAATAACAAAATTTAAATTTAAAATTAGCATGAGGTATAGACAATGTTAAAAAGAAAAAAACAAGAACTATCCGACAAACCGACTCAGCATAAGCCACTCAGGCTGTGGCCTGGCGTTTTCATCGTGTTAATTCAGTGGTTGATCAGGTTTGGCATCCCTATTGTTATTCCCGGAGCTATTACAATCGGGGTATTTGGCGGACTCCTGGGTTGGATAGCTATCGTCGTGTGGTGGGCGTTCTTCAGCCGGGCACCTCGGATCGAGCGTTGGGGCGCCGTCGTCCTTATGATCGTCGCGCTTTTCGCGACACGGCCACTCCTCCACACGTCGCTTGCAACGGCGGGGATGGGAATGTTGTTCTTCATCTACGCCATCCCGGTCCTTAGCCTCGCTTTCGTCGTCTGGGCGGCGGCCAGCCGCCGCCTCTCTGATGGACTCCGGCGTGCAACGATGGTTGTGACCATCCTGCTTGTATGTGGAGTGTGGGCTCTTGTCCGCACAGGCGGCATCACTGGCGGCGGCTTAGATTCAGATTTCGCCTGGAGGTGGGCAGAAACTCCCGAGGAAAAACTCCTAGCCCAAACAGTCGAAGATCCAACAGTGCTCCCGATGGTGCTGGCAGCAGTGGAGTCTGGAACCGGCTGGCCTAGCTTTCGTGGATCCAATCGCGATGGCATCATCCGCGGTATAAAGATAGAGACCGATTGGTCTGCATCTCCGCCAGACGAATTGTGGCGCCGGCCGATCGGACCTGGCTGGTCATCCTTTTCGGTCCAGGGCGGCCTTCTCTACACTCAGGAGCAGCGTGGTAACGACGAGGTTGTCTCCTGCTACAACGTGACCACTGGCGATCCGGTGTGGAGACACCGCGACACGGCCCGGTTCTGGGAATCGAATGGCGGCGCCGGTCCGCGCGGAACGCCGACCCTCAGCGACGGTCGCGTATACGCGTTCGGTGCGACCGGAATCCTGAATGTTCTTGATGCTCAAAACGGCAGTTTAGTGTGGTCGCGCAATGCGGCAACCGACACCGACACAAAGATTCCAATTTGGGGCTTCTCGAGCTCGCCGCTGGTGTTCGATGACGTTGTCATTGTTGCTGCCGCCGGTTCGCTCATCGCCTACGACATCACCACCGGCGAGTCACGCTGGTCCATCCCGGCCGGCGGCGATTGCTATAGCTCGCCCCATCTGATGCATATCGACGGTGTAACGCAGATCCTTCTGATGAACGAAGCCGGCACGATCAGTGTCTTGCCGGCTGACGGCACGCTGCTCTGGGAGCATCCATGGCCGGGGCACCCCATCGTGCAGCCGACCCAAATCGCGGACGGCGACATCCTGATCAGCGCCGATGAACGAAGCGGCGTGCGCCGCATCACGGTTAAGCAAGGCCCCGACGGATGGACCACCGAAGAGCGCTGGACCTCAGTCCGGCTGAAGCCCTATTTCAACGACTCGGTCATTCATAATGGCTATGCCTATGGATTTGACGGTCCTATTCTGGCATGCATCGACATTGAGGACGGCGAGCGCAAGTGGAAGGGAGGACGCTACGGCCGCGGCCAGTTCGTCCTATTGGCCGACCAAGACTTGTTGCTGGTGCTGTCGGAGAAAGGTGAGCTGGCACTGGTCGCGGCGACTCCCGACCAGTTCACGGAACTTGGGAGGTTCCCGGCAATCAAGGGCAAGACCTGGAATCACCCAGTGCTGGTCGGCGACGTCCTCGTGGTTCGCAACGGCCAGGAGATGGTGGCGTTCGGGCTGTCCCTAGTGACGGAGGACTAGAGTAGCCTTCGTGGCCATCGACATGATACTGGATTTGAGGTGCTTCCTTAGGGAAGTGTTGTTTCTTGATCAATAATGCCCAGCAAGCTATTATTTCCAAACAAGTTAAGCACAATCGTATGGATAGGAATATGTCTAATGAAGTATAAGCCCGTAAAAGATCGCTGCTGCCAGAATGAAAAATGTCAGGATCACAGGTAGTTCGGTGAAAGGAATATCATTCGCCATTCGAAGTATAAAACGAGACAAGGGAGACGGCGGCGTTATCTCTGCAAAACATGCGAAAAAACTTTCTGTTCAATAAAGGGAACACCATACTATCGACTTCATAAATCTCGTTTGGATTTTGATGAAGTGGTTCAAATGACTGTTGAAGGAGTAGGAATTTCGTCAATTTCAAGGATTAAGCGCCTCGCCTGGAATACGATTGCCAACTGGCAATACCTTGCGTGTCAAGTTGCTGGTGAGTTTAATGATCAAAATCTCAAAGGCACTGAACTAATTGAACTTCAGGCTGATGAAATCTGCACCTTCGCTGGGACAAAGAAGAAACCTTTGTGGATAGTCGTATCAATCGAAGTCTGGTCCCGGATATGGATTTCCAAGGTGGTAGGCCGCCCCAATTACAAAAACGTAAAAATCCTTCTGAATCAAGTGATTAATTCTTGTAGAATTGCTAATCCATTCATTTTCACAACCGATGGTTTTGAGCCTTATTCTTGGGCTACAAGAAACCTTTTAAGCCCTATCTGTTTGTATGCTCAAGTTATCAAGAAACGCAGGAAGAATCGTGTCATCAATGTAGAACGTCGATTGATTATTGGGACCAAGTCAAAGATGGAACAACTCCTGTTTGAATCAGAAGATTCCACCACAATCAACACATCATTCATAGAACGACTTAATCTTACAATCCGACAGGGCTGTGCGTATTTGGGACGGCGAACGGCTTGTCATTCCAGGTGTAAAGAACTGCTTGATAACAATCTTGCATTACAAATGTGTTATTACAATTTTGTTAGGCCACATTCAGCCTTAAAATTCGGGGGTGAAACACGAACACCAGCGATACAGGCAGGTTTAGTCAAAAAACCGCTCAGTTTCCGGGAAATCTTTACTGCACTGCAAATCCTTTTTTGGAGGATTTTCATGTTCCTGAGAACTCGGATCCGAGTAGAGAAATTTACGTGGATTTCGACTTAGTAACAACAGTTAATGAAGGAAGCACCAGAAATGTTCACTCTTTATAAAATCAAACACGGTACTTTCGATCTTTTGCAATAATCAAATGATCTACAAAGACAGGTTATCGGTCCATAAATAACCTGTATTGTTGGTAATGATAGTAGATATGCTTCACATAATTAACAGGTTCCTCACCGCGACAATATCCGAATTTAACCACCGGGTCTTTGTAATACTTGGGCTTTGATTTCATTTGTAGGAAGTAGGCAACATTATCGTCCCATTTGGCAGGATCCTTCCCATACTTTTCGGCCAGACGCATGGCATCTCTCACATGCCCTTGGCCAACATTATAAGAGCCAAACATGAATTTCTCCAACTCTTCTTCATCAGGTATTTCTTCTTTCCAATAGTCATAGAGCCAGAATAAATGGGAAGTCCCTGCCATGATATTCTGTTCAGGATCAAACAGATCTTTTACTCCATATTTCCTTCCGGTTCTTGGCATAATCTGCATTAAACCAATCGCACCCGCCCATGATTTTGTCTTTGGATCAAAACGTGATTCCTGGAAGATCAGGGCTGCCACTTTCAACCATTCCTTCTGATATTTGTCTGCATATTTTTTAATCAGTTCATCATAAGGCGAAATATTCCCTCCCGCAATTGATGAATAATCACTTTCAGCCCGTTTCAGAAAATCCTTTGAATTAAGGAAATACTTTTTATAAAGGTAATTGTGATCAGGAGTTGCCTTAATCTTTCTAAGCCATATATTAATCGTATCCAATAAATTTGGTGCATTTTTTCGAACTCCCCAGGCAATTTGTTGAGGAAAACTCACTGGAGTCTTAACATCAATATCCGGGTAATACGTAGCATTCAACAAAGCGATGTCTTCATCTGCTATCGTATAATCAATCTCACCTACTGCCACCATTTTGATAATAGACTCTGTATCAATATCTCCCAGTTGTTCCACAACAATAATGTCCCCACCAATCTCATCAGACAGGTTCTTTAGCCGATAGACAAAAGATGAATTTTTACGTACATAAACTTCTTGCCCAATTAATTCCACCTGGTTTCGTAATAATCGATTCTCAATTTCATGGGCCTTTAAATTCCTCCAATCCTCCGGCTTTCGTTGTACCAATACCTGTCGTACAAAATATTGTGGATCCGAAAAGCTTATATGCTTTTGTCTTTCTTTTGTAACAGTCATATTATGACAGATTATATCGCCTTCTCCCTGGTTGATTTTAATCAGGAACTCTTCAAAATCCTTTTCTATTTCTATCTCCAATTCAATATCAAGGAAGGCTGCAAATCTTGTGGCCAATTCATACTCAAATCCCATTGATTCCCCTTTATACAAAAAGTAAGTTGCAGAGGTATTATCCATCAATACCCGTAAAGATCCTCTTTCCAGGATTTTATCAAGGTCAAAATTTACAGGATCAGGAACCCGAAATTCCAGCGTATCAATCTCAGTAACCTCCGTTTCAGAGGGATTGGAGTTACATGAATAGAGTGCTATGGATAAAAGAATTACAACAAACGATAGAAGCTTATTCAGGTAGCTCATAAAAAGGCCTAGTAAGATAAGAATTAGGTTGCCGTACTTTACTCACGTTTTTGTCCAATTTTCGCCTCCGGACATCCCTTACAACCTATATCATAGAGAAACCTTGTGGTCAAAGACAAAGAAATCGGGAGAAGAAATATATTCACAAAGAATATTATGAAGAAAACTCAAAATGATATAGACCTCTCCCGTGGGACAAATTATGCTTACAGTCGCCTAGTTCTGAATAACGATGACTAAAGAGAAAGACAAAAAAAAAGAACTTTTACAGTGAAAACATGGAATTATGAGCTGGCAGCGCCACGGGGGGATTCGAACCAACTTTAAACTTTACGCCTTTTTACCCTAGTTTCAGCCATTTTCAGTCCTAACTAGAACATATTTAGAACACGGGAAGCGGTCCAGTCCAGCTAATTATAACTTAATAACTGGAACGATTTGAGAGGGGCAGATCATTCCGGCAATTATTCGATTTTCGGCCAGGTATCGGCCACTCTATACCCGCCCGGCCAGGGATCCCGGGAATCCAGCATATGTTGATGGGTTCCGGTGACCCAGGCCCGTCCGGAGACACTCGGAATAACGGCATCCAGCTCCCCCACCTTGGTTTTCGATTCCAGGCGGCAGTGGAAACGGGAGCCGATTATAGATTCCCCGATGTAGGTGTCCCCCACCATCATGATCCCCTTTTTCCCCAGCACGGCGATTCGGGCGGAACATCCGGTGCCGGTCGGACACCGGTCCAGTTTACCGGGCCGGACCGTTACGGCGTTGCGGCCGAGAAATGCCCCGTTTTCCTTAACCAGGGGCAGTGCTATCTGACAGAAGGAAATATGTGAAAGATCGGGATTCTCCGGATGGGAAAAACTCAGCTGTTCATTAGCCGCTTTCGTTATCTTCATCCCGACCTTGACCAAATCCAATGCCTCATCGAGTGAGATGGAAAAACCCAAGGTTTCGGCATCCACGATAACAAAACTGTCCCCACCGTAAGCGGTATCTACAATCAAAGTCCCGATCCCCTCCACCTCGAGATTCGCATCCAGCCGATAGGCAAAGGACGGGACATTGTGGATCGTCATCCGCTCCACCTTTCCGTCTTTACAAGAGGCGATCGCCTTGATCAATCCACCCGGGGCCTCGAGGGTCAACCTGGTTTCCGGCTCTTCCATAGGGAGGATTCCGGTCTCCAACAATACGGTGGAGACACAGATGCTGTTGGACCCCGACATGGGCGGGGTATCCTCCGGTTCCATAATTATAAAACCCATCTGGGCGGCAGGATTCTTGGCTGGGACCAAAAGATTTACATGCCGGAAGACTCCACCGCGGGGCTCATTAAGCATAAAATTACGGAGGGTCTGATCCTCGGCGATCCAGCGGGACTGCTCCCACAATGTATCTCCCGGGGGGGCAGGTACGCCACCGACGATAACGTCGCCCACTTCACCTTCGGCATGGCAGCTGACAGTATGAATGACTCGTTTCGTGTGCATTGGTTTAACCTCTATCTTTGTCATTATATCTCAGGTGAATCCCAATCCAAAGTTAAATGAGCGCAGTGCTCAAATACTTACTTTTAATTCCGATGCATCTATCTTTATAAGGAGAGGGACTTTTTAAAAGTGGCAGGATGGGTTGAAGGAAACTTTGTAGAAAGAGACAAGTTATTTTCTCCTAACACAGTCATTCACGCTCCAAGCAGAAAAGAATAAAGGAAATCCTTATCTTAAAGAGAACGCTGAGTTACTCATATTTCAGTGATTCTATGGGATCTGTCCGGGCAGCCCGAAAAGTCTGCCAACTCATGGTTATCAACGCGATAGCCGATACACTTATTCCTGCAACAATAAATATCCACAACGAGAGGCTTGCACGATAGGCAAAGTTCTGAAGCCATCGATTCAGGGCATACCAGGCGATTGGCCAGGCTGCCAGATTGGCCAGCAGAATCCTCCCCAACAGTTCTCTGGACAACAAAACGAATATTCCCGCCGTCGGGGCCCCTAAAATTTTTCGAATGGATATTTCTTTGAGTCGCCTTCTTATAATAAAAGAAATCAATCCATACAGTCCGAGGCAGGCCACAAAGATAGCCAGAAAGGCAAAATAGCTCATTAATAAAAAAGTTCTCTCTTCAGATTCATAATAAAGCCTCACGCGTTCATCGACAAATTGGTATTCAAAGATCCATTCCGGATAGAATTCTTTCCATGTTTTTTCTATGAACGCCAGGGTCTCATTCAAATGTAAAGCACGAACCTTGATAGCCATCTTCCAGCATTGCGCCGGTGAGATAACAAATGCTACGGGAAGAACAGGATTGTAGAGAGACTCGAAATGGAAATCTTTAACGATACCGATCAATGTGCGGTTTGAAAAAGGCCATGTTATTTGAATCTGTTCCCCGATCACATCCCGGTTCAAGCTCAGCATCTCTAATGCCGATTCATTGAGAATGATCGCCTGGTCACCATCCGTCCCTCTTTGATCCGAAAACAGGCGGCCCTGTAAGGCTGAAATTCCAAAAGTTTTAAAATAGTCGAAGTTGATGTGGGCAATGGGCATATTTATCCATTCACTCTGACCGGGAAGCCGAAAACCACCCCAATTGTTCAAATCATCTGAAGGGATGCGGCTTGCCGCTGTCAAAGAGATAACATCACTGTTTTGCAGGAGCGCAGTTTTTAAGGATTCATATTTTTGAGAATCTTCGGTGTCATGAATTTCGGCGACGACGATGTTCTCCCTGTTATATCCCAGTTTTTCTGTCTGCAGAAAACGAATTTGCCGGACCATAAACAACGTGCAGATAATGAGGATGATCGAAATTGTAAACTGTCCACCAACGATCACTCTACCGAGATTTAATTTTGAATGACCGCTGTTTGAAATGTCTTTGAGAGTTTTTACTGGTGAAAATGAGGAGAGGACAAATGCGGGATAAAATCCTGAGAGCAAGCCGGTAAATAGCAAAATTCCGAATATGCCAAAAACCATCCGGCTGTTGAATAGGATGGCCAGAGAAAGGGATTTACAGGTCAGGAAATTGAAAATCGGCAGAAAAAGATATGAGAAGACAATCGCAAAACACAGGGCGATCATCAATAAAACAATCGATTCACCCATAAATTGCCTGATGAGCTGACCTCGAGTGGAACCTACTACTTTCTTGATTCCCACTTCTTTGGCCCGTGTTGTCGCATTAGCGGTCAGGAGATTGACATAATTGAAACAGGCAATGAGCAGGATGAGGACACCGATACCGGAGAATAGCAGGACATAACTGATGTTTCCCTGTACCTGAATGTCATTGTCGATAAAACCTGAATAGAGATGAATTTTTTTTAAGGCCTGCAGGGTGTAGATTGATGGAATTTCACTCTCTTCGAAGTCTCGATTTTCGGCAATAAATGATGATAATTTCGTTTCAAACGAGATTTTGGAAAAATCTTCCTGAACTAGAAGATATGTGATGATATTCCGAAATCCCCAGTCCGACATCAGCTTTTGACTAAAAACCTGGTCGGAGCCCGCGAGTGTAGCTAGAATTTCATAACGAAAATGAGAATTGTGAGGCATGTCTTCCATCACTCCTGTGATGGTGTAGTCATATTCGTTTTCAAGTCTCAAGACTTTTCCGATGGGATCTTCTTCTCCAAAATATTTGTTAGCTATCGTTTCAGAAATCACGATGGAAAAGGGATTTTTTAACACTTCTGCCGGATTTCCGTTTTTCAACTGGAATGAAAAGATGGAAAAAAGGGAGGGGTCGGCATAAGAGAATTGTTTTTCAATAAATTGTTTCTCTTCATACCGGATCATCGCTTGATCTCTGACCAGTATTCTGGCCGTTTGTTCGATTTGCGGGAAATTGGTACGGATGATTTCAGAGACATTGGGTGAGATGAAGGGCTGATCGTTTTCAAGGATGCGAAAAATTCGATCTGAATGCCGGTGATAGCGATCAAAACTCAGTTCATCCTGGACATAAAGCATGAGCAAAATGCATGCAGCCATCCCCAAGGACAAACCGATGATATTGATAAACGAAATGGATTTAAATTTTTGAAGATTGCGTACAGCGGTCTTAAAGTAATATTTTATCATCATATCTCATTAGACGTCGGTTAACGACAGAACGTTGCCATAAATTAAGAACGAAGATGTTTATTTTTAAACGGAGAGGAAATCAGATTCGCATCCCAAGGATTAGATACATTGGTCCAGGATATGGAGAAATGGAGATTATCTGACGGCAGCGCTAACATACCTAATCTTAGAACTTTTTCAGAGTTCGTAAATACATTAAAAAACAATGGTCGTGCTGCTGAGTTACATAAATTACTCTAGTTCTATTCTTTAAAATTTTTCCAAATAAAAAACAACCTTTTTTATCTGCGACCATCTAATAGTATGAATATTTACTTCCCTATTCAGGAGCTTCGCCATGCTTATGAACTATCTGAAAGTTGCCATTCGGAATCTTAGGAATCACAAAGGCTACTCATTTGTCAACGTATTCGGCCTGGCTGCCGGATTGGCTTGCAGTTTCTTCATCTTACTCTGGGTTCAAGACGAACTCGGTTTTGACAGCTTTCATGAGGAAGGCGACCAGATCTACCGGGTCATGCAGCACGCAACATTCGGTGGAAGAAAAGGCACACAGGCCGCGATCCCTGGGCCCCTCGATAATATTCTAGACGAGCAGTACCCGGAGATTACCCACTCAGTGTTGATGTCCTGGGATTTTAATATGGTCATATCCCTGGATGATCAGGCCTTTCGTGCGGATGGCCGGTATTTCGGTCCCGACCTCTTCAAGGTGTTTACGTTCCCCCTGATTGTCGGTGATCCCGAAACAGCTCTCCAGAATCCAGAGTCGATTGTTCTCTCCGAATCGATGACTGAAAAGTATTTCGGTGTCGACTGGCGGACCAGAGATGACATCCTAGGCTCGACATTTCGTATAGAGAATCGGATAGACATGACGCTGACCGGTGTGTTCGAGGATATTCCGAACACCTCCACCATGAAGTTCGAGTTTGTACTTCCGGTTGAAGAATACAATCGCAGGAACGAGTGGGTCAATTCTTGGACAAGTAACGGGCTACGGCTCTTCGTCCGTCTCCTGAAAGATGCCGATCCAGTGGCTGTATCTGCGAAAATTGAAGGTCTGATTCGGGAGAACAACACCCTGTGGAAGACCGAGCTTTTT
>JAUWVG010000056.1 GCA_030617525.1 Candidatus Aminicenantota bacterium
AAGAAGTACTCCTGGGAGAAGGAGAAAATTGTACACGGCCTCGGCACTTGGGGATGCGTCATTATTGAGGACATAGAGGAAAACGATGATCAGGAAAAGCACTATTGCCAATAAAAAAACATAGATGAATTTCCCGGAAAAGCTCGTAAAGACATTGTAGCGAAAAAATGCCGCAAGACTTTTTGGCTTGTCCATGGATCTTTTTTTTAGAGCTTGGTGTTTTTTTGTCCTCATGCTGATCCTTTCTCCTGGCCAAGCAGCCATATGTAGGAATCTTCAAGAGTGGGTGTGACCTGCACTGCATCCGGTACAGGTTTCTCTTTGGCCAGAATTCGCACATGGACATGCTCGGTTGTGCGCATTTGATGGACAATGTTTTCTGTTCTTCGTATCCTTTCGAAGGTGTCTTCTGTGACATTGGCTTCCCAAACAAAACCTGAAGTGAGATCGACCAGGTCCTGGGGAGTGCCGATAAATTTTGCTTCACCTTCATCCATCACGGCCACATGGTTGCATGAACTGGAGATGTCTTCGATGATGTGTGTGGAAAATATGACCACTCTATCTTTCGAGAGTTCTGAGAGCAAATTCCGGAACCTGATCCGTTCCCGTGGATCGAGACCGGCTGTAGGCTCATCGACGACCAATACACGCGGAAGACGGAGGAGTGTCTGCGCAATGCCCACCCTCTGTTTCATGCCGCCCGAGAAGTTCTTGATCCTTATATCGCTGCTCTCATCGAGGTGCACGGAGCTTATGGCTTGCTTGACGGCTTTCTGTCTTGCGGTGGCATTCCAAATCCCTTTGAGCATAGCCTGATAGTCGAGGAACTGATAAGCCGTCATATTTTCATATGTCCCAAATTCCTGGGGGAGGTAGCCGATGAGGGACTGCAGCTCTTCACGTTTGGCGTTGAGATCGATGTCATTAAAAAAGACTTTACCCCTGGTAGGAGGCAGGATGCCGCAGACAACCCGCATCAGGGTGGTTTTCCCGGCGCCGTTGGGGCCTACTAATCCAAACATGCCGCTTTCAATTTTGAGCGATACCCGGTCTAAGGCTTTGAAGGGTTTCCTCTGGCGGCCGATCAGCGGGAAAGTTTTGACTAGCTTGTAATAGGATTTCCTTGCTCTCCTGAATCGTCCCTTCAGGCGCATGATGTCGATGTTCTCTCGAGTGAGTTTTTGAGAAGTGGCATAAATTAAAAGACAGAAATACCACATAAAGGCGACGGCCCACACGGGCTGCCACTGACCCCATTGACCATGGTAAAACCAAAGATTTGGAACAGGAAGACCCCAGTAAACGATCTTGTAGAGAAGAGAGCCAAACCTGCCCCGGACCAGACTGAGCGTAGAGATATAAAGGATGAGTGAAAAAAACAGGATCCAAAAACCCCTGGAAAGGTAGATATAAGTAAAGTAAAAAAGAAAGATATAGAGAGGGATTTGCCAAATGAGATTTTTATTCAGTGAGTGCGGCTTGTCTATTTTATCCTTCCGCCATTCTTTCGAAAACCGTGAGAAGTCGTCGTAAAGTTTTGTGATGTTGCGGATGGTGATGGTGATAGGCAAACCCTCTGCGATCAGGTCGGCATGCGTGCGCCTCAAACTGGTTTGGAAAAAATAGGTCACTGAAGGGATCACCATAAGCAGAATCAGAGTGATCCCTATCCGCCACGGGAAAGAATAAACTATGGAAAAAATTACATAACATCCCGCTAAAAAGGCCAGACCTTGTAGAGCCTTAATTTTCCATGTCAGGCCTTTCCACCACTTGAGGGCATTTTGCAGACCGAAGGACACCGTGGGCACCAGCAGCAGCGTAAAAAGTGTTCCCACGCCGAGCCCGCCGATTACCGTGATGGCGAAAGGAGCGCCGATGGCCGAGATGTACGCAGACTTCCCAAGAGCGATGGGGAGCATAGCTAGTATTGTTGTGAGTGCCGTTATGAGGATTGGCCTGACACGGGCCAATCCCGCAGTCACCAAAGCCCGAGTGATCCTGTAGTTCCTTTTTTCCAACAGCCGTGAATAATCGATCAATATAATGCCGTTATTCACCACCACTCCCAAAAGAATAAATAATCCTATAAGAGCATTTGCATTAAATATAGAATTACCGGTAAAAATAAGTCCCCAAAAAGCACCGACAGCAGCCAGAGGCAAAGTCAGCATCATGGCAAAAGGGATGGACAAGGATTCGAAAGTCGAGGCTAAAACCATGTATATCAAAAGAATGCCCACAAAAATAAGATAATAAAACTCTGAGAGATCATTTTCAGCGTGCTCTACCTCGATAAGGATACCGGGAGGGGGCGAAATGTCGGCGACAATTTGATCTATCGAGGTTCTGGCTGTCTCTAAAAATTGTTTTGAATCCTCGATATCCGATTCGAATGAGTAGGTGACCGCGATCTGCTTTTCTTGGTTGATTCTGTTGATTCTGGTGTAACCTCTAGAGTATACCAGCTCGGACAATTGAAGAATCGGGATCGTTCCGCCTGCTGCTGAAGGGATATTGAGCCGCCGGAGATCTTCAGAAGTCTTGTCCTCTTCTACTCCTTCTTCTTCTGCCTTTCCCTTGAGAATGATATCGACTTCTTCTATGCCCTGTTTTTGAGTGGCTCCGGAAGAAAATTCTTTTTGAAAGTTGGAAATTTCACTCTGGAAGGACTGCAGAGTAACTTCGAAATGGCTCATGGCCGGTTTGTCCAGGAGGAGGTCAATGCTTGGTGCTAGATTGAGCGCGTTCACATTTGCACGACTCACAAACTCCAGTTCTTCGATGTTGTACTCGATATCGTCTGCGATGTCGCGCATCAGATCGAGATCCTGGCCATGAATGACGACTCTTTCCTGGCTGGATCCGATGCCGAGAATCTGATTAAAAGAATTGCTTTGAGAGCCGCCTCCTCCAGAGCCACGGGATCCTACATTCTGTTCGGGTTCTTCATAGGAAAACTCGACTTGACGGAAGGTTTCTTCAAGTGATTCCAACACAGCTTCTCTTAAAGCGTCAAAAGATGAGCTGGATTTTTTTATAAAGCTTTCTGAAAGCTTGAAATTAAAGACAACGTTGTCTTCCATAATTGTGGCCAGGCGTTCCTCGATTTCTGTGAAATCCTGCATGAGGACATCCATTTCCTTGACCTGATTATCGGCGGTTTCCAAGGTGGTTCCCGAACGAAAAGTGGCATAGAGAAAAAAATTGTCCAGTTCAAGCTCTTGAGGGACATTGATACTCAGGCTGAAACAGAGATAGATGCTGATAAAAAAAGCCACTAAACCGATAATGAGAGTTCGTGCAGGAAAGCGAAGGCAGGATTTCAGGAGCACCTTATAGATTTGTTTTAAACGATTATTCTTATCGACGGCACTGAATGCTTCTGTAGAGCGGTTTTTTCGGGACAGGTGTCTGTAGCTGAAAGCAGGGATAAGAAGAAAAGCGACGCCCAAAGAGACGAGAAGTGTTGAAATGATGGACACACCCACCTGCCAGCCAAGTATTTTTAGTTCCCGGAATGCCGAAAAAGCAAAGGGTAAAAAGATACAGATGGTTGTCAGAGTGGCTGCGACAATCGCGCGGGCCACTTCGTTGGTTCCCTGAACGACAGCTTTGAGAACATCTTCCTTCCGTGTTAGATGACGATGAATGTTTTCCAGGACCACAATACTGTTGTCCAGCAGCATACCGATGGCAATAGCCATGCCCACAAGCGCTAGGGTGTTAATCGTGATTCCGAGAGCATAAAACAGATTCATGGAGATCAAAACAGAGATAGGGATGGTCAGGGCCACAATCAAAACCAGTGAAAAATTTCTGAGAAAGAAAAAAAGGACGGCTACAGCCAGAATGCCTCCAATAAGCGCAAGAAGGAGAATGATGTCGATATTCTCTTCAATTTCTAAAGCTGCATCCTGTTGGATGACAAGGCTGATCCCGTCGACTTCGACCTCTTGATTGAGATTCTTTATGATCTTTCGTGTCTGTCTTGCCAAACTGAGCAGATTGGCTTCCCTGCTTCGAAAGAGAGAAATGGTCACGGACTCCATGCCGTTGATTCTGGAAATCGATTCTTCTTCTGCCACTCCATCGACAATGGTGGAGATATGCTTGAGGAGAATCGGCCCCTGATCCCGAATCACGATGTTTTCGATGTCTTTAAGAGAGGTGTACTCACTCTGCAAATTGACAAAGAATTTTCGGCTGCCTTCAGAAACCTGGCCCATATACTGCCGGTCCATAACACCCTGGGAAACCATCGAAGACACCTGAGAGAACGTGAGACCATATTCTTCGAGCTCCTCTTCATCCAAAATGATTTCGATGGAATGTTGTTGTCCGCCGTAGATTTCCACATTGGCGATGCCATCGATCATCTCTAAATCCGGAACGATTTTTTCATCGGCGACCTGCCGGATCTGATCGAGACCGCCTTCACCTCTGGCCTGGAAAGAGATGAACTGATCGGACAGCTGATCAGGATTGGTTTTTTGTACGACCGCACTAAATTCTTCACCCATCTGTGACTGGTTCGTTTCAATACATTCCTGGAGTTTGATATAGGAATATTTGGGATTGCTTTCTGGCGTGTAGTAGACAAAAATTGTGGCATTCTGTTTATTGATCGAGGACTCGATGCGTTCGATATTGTCCAGGGCGGCGATGGCGCTTTCCATGGGAATAACAGCTTCTCGTTCCACATAAGAGGGATCGGCATTGCTCGGACCGTTTATTTTTACAATGAGCATAGAAGGTTCAATGTAAGGGAAAAGTTCAAGAGGAAGCTGAGTGTAAGAGATGACTCCCAATAGACTGAGGCCGATCAGCAGCATGGCTACAAAAACCGGTCTTTTGATTATAGATTCAATCATGTGCTATTTCTTTAACTTTTCCGGCCATAATGCGGTACACAGCCGGGATAACAACAAGAGTCAACAATGTTGAAGTGACAAGTCCTCCAATAACGGCCAAAGCCATGGGAGCGCGCAGAGATGAGCCCTCCCCGATGCCAAAAGTCAGAGGAAGCAGGGCCAGTATGGTGGTGACACTGGTGATGAGGATGGGACGAATCCGGGTCTGTCCGGCATCGATAATGGCCGAAGGTATGTCCATCCCTGTTCTCCGGTTCTGGTTAATGCGGTCGACAAGGATAATGGAATCATTAACAGCAATCCCAACCAGAATAATGATTCCTATCATAGACATGATATTAAACGGCATTTGGAGCGTCCAGAGAAGGAAAACTGCTCCCACTCCTGCCAGGGGGATGGTCAAAAGAATTACAAAAGGGTGCACGAGAGACTCGAACTGTGAAGCCATAACCATGTAAACGAGAATAATGGCTAACAGCAGTGCAAACTTGAGATTGCCAAAGGATTCCCTGCGGAGCTTTTCTTCACCAGTGATCGAAAATGAGTAGTCCTGCGGCAGGGAAATGTTTCGGACAGATGCTGTCACTTTTTCAACGATCCTGTTAAACGGAACGCCTCCTGATATGTTGGCTTTAATTTCAGCCACGCGAATTTGATTGTTTCTTATGATTTCTCGAGGGGAAGTTGTCCGTACAAACCTGGCCACTTCATTGAGCCTGACCATTCCTCCTGTAGATGACTGGATGAGCACACTTTCCAGGGCATTCAGTGTCACCTCAGGCGTGCTGAGATTTATGTTGATGAATTCCCCGCCGTCTTCCATTTCTCCAACTTCCTGGCCGGACAGCAAATTCTTCAGTTGGGTGCTGATGTCGTTGGCTGTCAGGGAGAACTGAGCGGCGACCGTCCGGTCGATTTCAAGATTGATTTCCGGTCTTCCTTCCTGAAAACCCGTTTCAATATTGGACAGCTCCGGCATCCCGTTCAGCTGCTCCTGCACGTTTTCTGCAATTAATGCCAAAATATCAAGCTCCTCTCCTTTGATTTCTACAATCAAAGGGGCAGATGCTGTGCCCAAAGTTGTTTGCAGGGCGGTCTGCTGCTGGACAAGCTGGGCATCCATATCAGGGAGCTCAGAAAGCAACGTATTCAACCAGGTTTTAATCTCGTCGGTGGAGAAATTGGATTCCGGATCAAAGACCAATTGAATGAGGGCATTGTTATCGTCGGCGAGAGAGCTGTTCATATCGAGAACCGTTCCTGCAGGGCCCACTTTTGAGAATACAAAATTAAGCTGGTCCCCGAATTTCTGTCCGATCACAGCTTCCAGATTCTTGACGGCCCCGTGTGTGCGATCGAGATTTGTTCCTTCCGGCAGCTCCAGGCTGATATACATCTCTCCTTGTTCGGCATGGGGAATAAATTCGCTGCCGATTTGAGGAATAATCAAGACGGCTGCCGCCACGAGCACAACCGCAAAAAGGAAAACAATTCCTCTTCTTTTAAGAACCCAAGACAAAAACCTGCCATAAGCCGGAAAATGGATGGACTTGACGGGTTTTGCCCTCTCCTTGGTCTTGAGCAGGCGGGAGCAGAGCATCGGGATTACGGCCATGGCCACAAAAAGAGAAGAAAGCAGTGAAAAAGCCACTGTCCATGCTTGATCCTTAAAGAGCTCTCCCGAGACGCCATGCAGATACACAATAGGCAGGAAGACAATGATAGTCGTGAGCGTTGCGCTTGTGATGGCCCCTCCAACTTCTCCCGTTCCCCGCACTGCGGCTTCACGGAGAGAGAGACCTTCTTCGAGGTGACGCGTTATGTTTTCCACGACCACACTGGCATTATCCACAAGCATACCGGCCCCAAGCGCAAGGCCTCCAAGGGTCATGATGTTGAGGGAGAGGCCGTTGAAGTACATCAAGCTGAAAGTGGCCACAACAGAAATAGGAATGGCCAGGCTGATGACGGCTGTGATTCCAATCCGGCGGAGAAAGACATACAGAACGAGAATGGCCAGAAAAATTCCGATCAATCCCGTCTGCTCAACTTCTTTGATTGAGGATTGAATGAATCGGGCCTGATCTTGAATGACAAAAAGCTCATAACCTGAAAGACCTGCTCTCATGTAGTCGAGTTGTTCATGGATACTCTTAGAGGAAGCCGTTGTGTTGGCCGCTGCTTCCTTAAAGATTTCAAGCGCCAATCCCTGTTGACCGTTGAGGCGGATAATATTTTCCGGGCTGCTGAGGACAGTATCGACTTCGGCGACTTCGCGCAGATAGATGGGCGTCTTTACTGTTGCTCCGGCTGCCGTGGTTTGAGTAATGTAATTTACTATAAGAGCGTTGAGATCGTCTTCAGAAGTCAGCTCCCCAATACCGCGGATTGTGTAACTTATGCCCATTTCTACAATCGATCCACCGGACATATTTTTGTTGGAATTGCTGATGGCGTTGGCCAGCTGTGCTTGAGTCAGGCCGTAGGCTTCGAGTGTATAGGCATCGGTTTTGACGACAATTTCCCGCTTTTGTCCTCCGAGGATTTCGACGCCCGCAACTCCGGGAAGGCGGATCAATTCATTGCGGATATTGGTCTCGGCGGTCTGCCTCAGCTGGTCTAGGTTGCTGATTTCAGGATGAGAGAGAAAAACCACAACCACCGGGCGTGCGTTGGGATCGAGCTGACTTACAGAAATTTCTTCTATCTCCGGATTCTGAGCAAAAACATTCATGGCTTTCTGGAGATCGAGAAAAGCCTCGTCCATATCGGACTTCCATGCGTATTCGGCCGTAATCAAAGACTGCCCGACCTGGGTCACCGAGGAGACATTGGTCACATTTTGTTGGCGGGCGGCTTGAGATTCCATTGGGGAAGTGAATTTTTGTTCCATTTCTTCCGGAGGAAGTTCTCCGGCCGTGACGCTGACAAACAACTTGGGGCTGTTCAGATCTGGAAGGAGATCCATACCCAGACGCTGGAATGAAATGTATCCCAGCAGTAATATGGCCAGAACGATCATAAGGATGGTTGTCGGATACTTGACTGAAAAACGGGCCAGTTTATACATTGTTTGCACCTAATGGAGTGTTATTTGAGGACATTAACTCGGGATTGATTTCGAAGTGTTTCGAATCCTTCAATAATCAGGCTGTCACCTTCTTGTAATCCTTCGATGACCTCGATCTCGTCTGGATTTTCCATTCCGGTTTGAAGCCGTCTTTCCTGGGCAAATCCCCGTTGGACCACATAAACAGTCGGGCGTCCCCGTTTCTCCTGAATGATGTCCTTGGGAATCACAAGAGCCGCCTCTTTTTCATTGACGATGATGTCCGCTTTGATGAACATTCCGGGTTTAAAATGGAGGTTGGGATTGGGGATTTTGAGTCTCAGGGTGAACATCCGGCTTTCCGGATCGAGTGCCGGCGAAATTTGATCGATTCTTGCATTCAAAGTGCTAACAGCAGAACTGAAATTGGTCACTTCAGCCTTCTGGTTTCGGGAGACAATGCTCATCTCTTTCCCCGGCAAAGAGACATCAGAAAAAAGAGTGGAATAATCCATAACAGTAAGTGCGCTGGCGCCTGCCGCCACCCACTGGTTTTGGGTGTAGTGATCCAGCTGGACAATCGTGCCTGAGAAAGGGGCGTTGATTTCGAGTTTTGCCAGGGAAAGCTTGGCATTTTCGTAGCTATACCCGGCATTGATAAAGGAGCTTTCGGCAGCAGTCAGTTCACTGAGTGTGATACCGCCTTTATCATAGATGGCCTTTTGTTTTTCGAGTTCACGCTCTGAGCTTTCAAAGTTGAGTTTTTTTGAGTCTATGGCGATAGAATTGACATATTCAGGATTTGTGAGCACAATCAGTTTTTCTCCGGACTTGACACTGTCTCCCATTGCAAAGAGACGTCCTGTGCGGGGATTGGTCTGCAGTTGGTAATACCCCGCCGTTTCGAGCGCAAGTATCATTTCTTTGGCGGCAAACACAGTGCCTGTGGCCGTGACATACTCCCTGATCGATTTCAGCTCAAGAGTTTCGACTCTCACCGGAATCGTCGACTCTGACGATATGTTCATCATTTCTTCTTTGCAGCCGGATAGCATAATAAGAAGTAAGATGGGAAAAATTATAAAGGCGGTTTTTTTCACTTTGATTCTCCTGTTTTTATATCGATGACCGATAGATTGTTTTCGAAATCCCAGAGGGTGCGAATCTTCAGGTCCAGCATCGCGATCTTGTAGTTGATGAGTGCCGACACTTCATCGAGCTGCTCCTGGGTCAACTGCAGTTGATAGATCTGCATATCGTAGGCAGAGATATCCCCGCCTTTGTAGCGCTCGAGATTGATGTCGTAGGTCCGTTGGGCATTGATCACGTTTTTTTCCGCGATTTCAATCTGTGTCTTCTGGTTTTGGAGGCTGCGAAAGGCCTGACGAATTTCAA
>JAUWVG010000062.1 GCA_030617525.1 Candidatus Aminicenantota bacterium
AAAAAAAAAGCGCCCCCGACGGGATTTGAACCCGTGCTGCCGCCTTGAAAGGGCGGTGTCCTAGGCCAGGCTAGACGACAGGGGCGCAGGTGGGTGGTGAGCCGTGCTGGACTCGAACCAGCGACACCCGGCTTAAAAGGCCGGTGCTCCTTTTTAGACTAATCCGTTCATTTTTAGATTTGCCACTCATTTGCCATTTTCTGCTAAAAATGGCTAAAAATACCTAACTCTGGCTAACTGTTCTGATGAGGAAAACTTTAATTTACTTGAGTAAAGATGGCGCGCCAGGAGAGACTCGAACTCCCGACCCGCTGCTTAGAAGGCAGCTGCTCTGTCCAACTGAGCTACTGGCGCGCTTGTATTGGGCCTGTTAATCGTTTATTTAATCGGGGAGATCGGATTCGAACCGACGACTTCCTGCTCCCAAAGCAGGCGCGCTAACCAGGCTGCGCCACTCCCCGCCATTTAGGATTAACTCACTCTAAAGTGTTTTGGAATATTAGCAAAACAGGGGGAAGTTGTCAATTTTTGGCTCTTTTGAGTCCCTTCTCGATTTCTCCTTTTTGTATTTTTACTGTAATCGGCCTGCCGTGTGGGCACAAGGAAAAGTTAGATGTCTTGAAGAGTTCATCGACGAGGTATTCCATCTTCTCCCTGGCGAGAACTTCTCCTGCTTTGACGGCCGTCTTGCAGGCGAGGGTCGCCAGCATTTTGTGTTTTTTGTCCTCAATCTTCTTTTCATTCACGTCCTCAAGGAGGGACAGGAATATGTCTTTTGCTTCTTCCTCTTTAAAGATGCCGGGATATTCCTTAAGTGCATAGCTGCGCCCGCCCATTTCTTCGAGCCGGAAGCCCAATCCCTCCAGCAGTTCGCGGCTGCCATCAAAACTTTCGATCTGAGAGGGAGACAGATCAAATACTATGGGAAGGAGAGCCAACTTCTGCGGCCATTTATTCTGGCTGTCAATCTCAACATAGCGGTCAAAGAGAACTCTTTCGTGGGCGTTGTGCTGGTCAATGATGAGCAGTTCTTCTTCGCCGGCCGCAACGATATACATATTGTTGTATTGACCTAAAACAGGAATGGCTTCAAATTTTTCAGACTTAGGGAAAGGAAAAAGAGTCTTTTCATCCGGCCTCTGTTTTTTAAAGTCGAAAGACATAAGAGATTTTTGAGATTCCGACACAAAAAACTCGTGTGTTTTATCCTTCTGCAGAGGATAAATTTCTTTGACGCCCATGGCTTTCAGCAAAGCCTGTTCCAAACTTCTGTGCACAAATCGAAAGATGGCATTGGAATCGATAAACTTCACCTCAGTTTTTGTCGGATGCACATTCACATCTACATCTGTAAAGGGCACACTGAGGAACAAAAAGGATTCAGCAAAATTGTCTTTTTCCAAGAAACTCTTATAGATTTGATTGAGTGCGGCCTGAAGGATTTTATCTTTCACGGGTCGGTTGTTGACGTAAAAAAACTGCTGCTTCCGGTCTCGTCTTCCCGTCGGAGGAATAGAGGCATAGCCAAAGAGAGCCAAATGTCCATCTTTATATTCCACTTCCATAATCCTGTCTAAAATATCCCCTCCATAGACTTGAAAGATTCTTTCCTTCAACTGGGCAACACGTGGATAGTCAAACACCTTTCGTTTCCCATGAAACAAAGAAATCCGGACCACCGGAAAAGCCAGGGCAGCTTGTGTGAGATATTTGACAATTTGACCCAGTTCCGATCTTTCACTTCGCAAAAATTTCTTTCTGGCCGGAAGGTTAAAGAAGAGATTTGCCACTTCAATACACGTACCCTGAGGGAAAGCGATGTCCTCAACACGGAGGACTTCTTCCCCTTCACGTTCGATTTGAGTTCCGCTGGATTCATCTTTCTCCGAAGTTTTAAGAGTGACATGAGAGACGGCAGAGATACTGGGCAGAGCCTCGCCCCTAAATCCAAGGGTCCTGATTTGATCGAGATCGGCCTCTGTTGAGATTTTACTCGTCGAATGTCTTTCAAAGGCAAGCAGAGCATCTTCCCGGCTCATTCCATACCCATTGTCGGTCACACGAAGAAGCCTTTTCCCGCCTTCGACAAGTTCAACTTTGATCTCCGTTGCTTGGGCATCAAGAGCATTTTCCACAAGCTCCTTGACCACAGAAAAGGGCCTTTCAATAACTTCGCCGGCAGCGATCTTCTGGGAGACATCTGATGGAAGCAGGGCAATTCTGTTCATTTTATCATCCGCTTTATCACTGGAGGATTTGTCCAAAGGTTTTTTTATCCGTCACTCGGGTAATACGAACCTTGATCCTTTCTTTATCCCCGGCCAAACATGAAGGGGTTTGGACCTCTATATAATTGCCCGTGAGAACCCGCGTTCTCTGTTTTCCCTTTTTAACAACAACCGCGTCCAATTCCATTCCGGTTTTCGAACGTCGGAAATTTAAGTTCTTTTCCAGAGACAGCTGTCTTAACTGTGCGGCCCTTTCCTTTTTAATTTTATCGTTAACCGGGGACCAATTCTCTGCATCTGTCCCCGGTCTGGGAGAGTAGGGGAATACATGAAAATAGGTCAGGGGAGATTTCTTAAGAAACTGAAACATTCTCTCAAATTCCAAGTCGGACTCACCAGGGAAGCCAACAATGATGTCAGCGCCAAGAGATGAAGTGGATCGCTTATCCCTGAGAAATCTCAGTATTCTTTCATAATCGGAGATTTTCACCCGGCGTCCCATGCGTTTGAGCACATCCTCTGAACCGTGTTGAAGAGAAAGGTGAAAGTGTGGACAGATTTGTTTGCTGGCCGCGAGGTGTTCGAGCAGGTCCTCACTCATGAATCTGGGATCGAGAGAGCTCAACCGGATCCGAGCCGATTTTTTTAATCCCTCCATCTTTTTCAAAAGGTCTAGAAATGTCAACTTGGGAGAAAAATCACTCCCATAGAGGCAAACATGAATTCCAGTAAGAACGATCTCCTGGAAACCCTGCTCAATGTAGTCCTGCACTCTCTGCAGTATGATGTCCGGCCTGGTGCTTTTGTTTTTGCCCCGGACCTGAGGAATAATGCAGAACGAACAGCTCAGGCTGCACCCGTCCTGGACCTTGACCAGGGCCCTGGATCGATAAGATGTTCGTGAATCTTCAGCCGTCGGGCCGATCAAAGAAATGATTTTAGCCGGCAGCTCTTCTTTTTTTTGATTGGAAAAAACTTGCCAGACCTGTGGGAACTTTTTGAGCTCATCGGCCGCCCGCTCGGCAAAACAGCCCGTGACAATCAGCCTCGCATTTGGATTGAGGCGGGATGTTCTTTTTAAAAAACTTCTTACATCCCGGTCCGCACGACTGGTCAGTGTACAGGTATTCACCAGAACAAGATCACTTTTAAAAAAATCCTTTTCGTATTTTAACCCGTGTTTCTGAAATTCGTCGACCCAGGAGAAAGCCTCGGCTTGATTGACACGGCAGCCAAAGCTCTGGATGGAAAAAGATGTCATAGATGTTCTTTGACTTTTTCTGAACTGGCTTCGATGGAGTCCGCCATTTTTGTTTTGTACTGCTTGAATTTTTCGCGCAGGGACTCATCTTTCAGGCTCAGGATCTGGACGGCCAAAATGGCTGCATTGATCGCTCCGTGTTTTCCAATCCCCATGCAGGCCACGGGAACCCCTTTGGGCATCTGCACCGTGGACAACAGCGCATCCAATCCATCAAGATCCGATCCCCCAACAGGAACACCGATAACCGGATAAGTCGTATGGGACGCCACAACTCCGGCAAGATGGGCGGCTTTTCCCGCCGCACAAATAAATATTTCCGCCCCCTGCTCCTCCGATTCCATTACGAGTCTTTTGGTTCGCTCTGGAGAACGATGGGCAGAGGTGACCTCAAGAGAAAAGGAAACTTCAAATTCCTCAAAAATACTCAAAGCTCCTTTGATAACATCTAAATCCGATTCACTTCCGATAAAAAATGCAACCTTCATCACTCCTCCTTTTTCATGACGCCGATATCTTTCCTATAGTACATGTCTTCAAAGTTTATTTTATTCACTGCTTTATATATTTTGCCCATAGTCTCGGCTAACGTGTTTTCCGAAGCGCACACATTTAAAACCCTCCCGCCATTGGTCAAATAAGTGTCTTTTTCAAATTTTGTCCCTGCATGGAAAATAGCGACATCAGAACCCTGTTCAAATTCTTCAAGACCCGATATTTTTTTCCCTTTTTCATATTTTTCCGGATAGCCCCCGGAGGTAAGAACAACACAACCCGAGGCTTTTCGGTTCCATTGGATGCTATCTTCGACAAGGCGGCCCTCGAGAGCGGCAAGAAAAATGTCTACGATATCGCTTTCAAGACGCAGCATTTGCGGCTGTGTTTCCGGATCGCCAAACCGGCAGTTGTACTCGAGCACTTTGGGTCCTTCTTCCGTGAGCATTAACCCGACGTAGAGAACTCCCTTATATTTCCTCCCCTCTTCAAGCATGCGGGCTATGGTTGAAAAAACGATCTCCTTCATGACTTCACTGAACAGGTCCTTGTTTATGAACGGAGAGGGAGAGATGGCTCCCATCCCGCCGGTATTGGGTCCCTTGTCCCCTTCAAGGAGAGCCTTGTGGTCCATGGTAGTCACAAAAGGCAGAATTTGAACACCATCGGTCACAACAATGAATGAAACCTCTTCACCTGTTAAAAACTCCTCGATAACAATCCGTTTGCCGGCATCTTTGAACTTCTTTTCAACCATGATGGTGTTCACCGCATCATATGCCTCCTGCTTGTCCTTACAGACAATGACACCTTTTCCGGCTGCCAAACCATCGGCCTTTAAAACAACAGGAAACCCGAACTCTTCGGCATCGATGATTGGTTTGGCCTTCTCAGGAGAATCGGCGATTTTGAACTTTCCGGTGGGAATTTTATGGCGAAACATGAATTCTTTGGCGAACACTTTGCTCCCTTCAAGTTCAGCAGCATTCTTTCTCGGGCCAAAGATCTTTAATTCTTGTTTCTCAAACTCATCCGTGATCCCCAGAGTTAAGGGAAGCTCCGGCCCTACGACAGTCAGATCAATTTTTTTCTTGACGGCAAACTCCAACAGCGCCGGAACATCAGAGGGATCGATGTCCACATTCTCTCCAAGGTTTTGCGTTCCCGGATTTCCCGGAGCCGCATAGAGTTTTTTCAAATGCGGACTCTGAGCGATTTTCCATGCCAAGGCATGCTCTCTTCCTCCCGAGCCAATAACTAAAATATTCATTTTTACTCCATGTTTTCCATCAACCTCTCGACAAACCCCGGGTAAGGAAAGGCGCTTTTTAACACCCGGGTCGCCAAGGGAAGGGCTTCCTCAAGAGATAGACAATATTTCATATTGAGAAAATTTTGACGGAATGCCTTCACCTCTTCTTTAGGATTAAGTTCTTTGGTGACAATGTCGGCGATGAAACCGGAGAGAGTATCAAAATCGTTTTCTTCCATGCCAAAACGGGTCATCTCCTGCACACCCATCCGGATTCCGCTGGGTTCAAGGAAAGTCTCGTCATCGGGAAGAGCCTGATAGTTGGTCAAAATATTGTTGTCCTCCAAACGACGGGCTATATCCATCCCATCTCCAAATTCCTTAACCCGAATAAGGACCTGATGCGTTTCAGTGAATCCGTCAGTTTCATCTCCCTCGACAGGAACACCTTTATATTTCAAGGATTTTGCAAAAGATTTTGCATTGGCTCTGACTTTCTTTTGATAGTCCTCTTTAAACGCATTCATTTCATAGGAGGCCATCAGAAGGCCAAGCAGAGTGCCCAGATGATGATTGCTTGTCGAGCCGGGAAAAGCCCGGTTTTTTATATCCAGCCACAGCTTCCGCAGGGGAGATCCTTTGGGAAAATTCCCGGCAATCACCCCCCTTTGAGGGCCAAAAAACGTCTTATGGGTGCTGCCTGTGATCACATTCGCCCCTTCAGCAAGAGGATCCTGGAAAGCTCCGGAAAGCCCAAGAACATGGGCCATGTCAAACATGATAAGGGGCTTATCCTCCCAGTCTTTTACTAAATCGGCAATAAAAGTGACCGGTTCCCGACAGATAAACATGCTCTTTCCGAATATAAGAAGCTCTGGCCTCAGCCGGTCGAGGTCCCTGCTCAGCTTTTCTTTGTCAATTTTGTATGGATTTCCTTCCTGGACCGGAAAATTTACGACATTATCTTTTCCTGTTTCCGGGTTTTCTGCCACATAATTGAAGAGAGCTCCCATGGGTTGAGAGCTGAGATGCCCTCCTTTTGTCAGATCGTTGTTCATGACCAGCTTCAATTTCCGCATAGGCTGGCCTTCCGGTCGTCCGCGGTTGACAAAACGGACCAAAGCCTTAAAAACCACTTCATTGGCCATCTGACCGCTGATCGTCCGGGGTTCGACCTCACTGCATCCGAAAAACTTCCCCAGTTCTTCCTTGACCTCTTTTTCAACGTCTTTGATAAAATCAATCCCCTGATAAAAATAAACTTCTTCTCCCTTCATGGTCCTGTGCTCGGCATAGCGACCCGAAGGATCGGAAATCTCGCACATTTTTACAAGCAGGGAAGGCGTGGATTCCGAAGGGATAAGATTCACGGATTCTCTCTGTCTCCATGTGTTGTTTTTTTCAATTCTGTTGAATAAATCGTCGGCCTTTTGTGATAGCAAAGACATTCTCTTTTCTCCTCTTATTCTACCAGTCTAAAATTTCTATTTTCCAGATCTATTATCTTATCGAGCCTTTCTTGATGACGCCCGCCCTCAAACGCGGTATCCAACCAGACATCCAGGACACGCAGGGCTTCGTCTGCGGGGAGGATTCTTCCCGCCAAAGTCAGACAGTTGGAGTCATTATGAGCCCGGCTCATTTCGGCCATATATTCATCCAAACAGAGCGTGCCCCTGACACCTTTAAACTTATTAGCCACAATTGTCATCCCCAGGCCGGCACCACACACAAGGACTGCCCTGTCGAACTCACCGGAAGTCAATCGTTTCATTGCCTCTTCACCGTACTCGACATAATCGACCCTCTCCTCTGAGTGTGTCCCCACATCCGTAAAATCTATGCCTCGAGCTTCAAGGCCGTCAGCAATCGCTTTTTTCAGTTTAAATCCGGCATGGTCAGAGGCGATAACAATCCTCATTCTTTCCTCCCTCTATTAGTCAGTCCAAAAGAAGGCATTCCGCAAAATAGTTTATCATTATATCAATAATAAAAAGTCATTGAAACAAACATCAAAAAACATCTCCATTTCTCTAACAAAAAAATGAGTTCTGTAAATTGATACGAACTCACGCAAGAAAAAATCTGACGAAGTGGAAGCGCTCCACTCGGATTTTTAACGCCATTCCCTCATCGTTCCTCTCGGCGCCTCCGTAACTCCGCGCGTAAACCTTGCTCACTAAAGAGAGAATTTCCAAGAAGACGCGTACCACTTTTCTTAATACATCCCATGCTCAGACATACTCAGCGGCCAAAGAAATCGGCTTCCCTCAATGAACAACTCGGCAAGGCTAAATCCTCGGATGTCGCTTTTTCCATCCTCTTCAGATTTCATTTTATGTGATTTCTCCATCATGCCTGCCTGGTTCCCAGAATGCGTGAAGGGTTCCGTCCGGCTCTAAGATAGAGATGGAACAAATGAATGACGTTGTCAGCGGTTTTTTTGAATTATTCAGGCAAATAGCGTTTCAGCAGCAGCGTGGCATTTGTTCCTCCGAAACCGAAGGAATTGGACAGGCCGCAGTTTACGCTCGCTTTGCGCGCTGTATTAGGAACATAATCCAGATCACATTCAGGATCAGGGGTTTCATAGTTGGTTGTGGGTGGTATGATCTGGTTGTGGAGGACTAAGGCCATAATCCCTGCCTCCATGCCTCCTGCTGCCCCTAAAAGATGCCCCGTCATGGATTTTGTGGAATTGACAGCTATCTTGTAGGCGTGATCCCCAAAAACTTTTTTAATAGCCAGGGTTTCGATTTTGTCATTATAATAGGTGGAGGTGCCGTGGGCATTGATGTGGTCGATATCCTCAGGGGAAACTCCGGCGTCCTGTATCGCATTTCTCATCGACTGCTGGGCGCCTGTCCCATCCAATTGGGGCGAGGATACATGATAGGCATCACCGCTCATTCCATATCCGGTGATTTCGGCATAAATCTTGGCTCCTCGTTTTTTCGCCGTTTCTAACTCCTCCAGCAGAAGGATGCCTGCCCCCTCTGACATAATAAAGCCGTCTCTGTCTTTGTCAAAGGGCCGGGACGCTCTTTCGGGTTCATCATTTCGAGTCGAAAGGGCTCTCATGGCACAGAATCCTGCCATTCCAAGAGGTGTCAACGGGGCTTCCGCTCCCCCGGCAATCATCCGGTCCGCATCGCCCCGGGCAATAATCCGGAAGGCATCACCTACGGCATGAGAACTCGTCGAACACGCCGTGGCAGTGGCCGAATTGGGTCCTTGTGATCTAAAACGGATGGAGATCTGGCCGGATGCCTCATTGATAATCGATGAGATTAAAAAGAAGGGGGAAACCCTAGAGGGGCCCTTTTCAAGAAGCACCTTATGGGTCTCTTCGATCGTCCCAATCCCTCCAATCCCAGAACCCACAATGACTCCTGTCCGTTCTCCGGCAAGAACCCCGGGAGTAATCCCGGAAAAATCAACGGCAAGTTGAGCCGCAGCCACGGCATACTGGATAAAGAGATTCATTTTTCGAACCTCTTTCCTGTCTATGAATTGGAGGGGATCGAAATCTTTGATCTCACCGGCAATTGTCGCTGTGTACCCCGTTGTATCGAACCTGGACATGTGTCCAATTCCGCTTTTTCCTTCAAGAAGAGATGTCCAGTTTTTCTCCGTTCCCACGCCTAGGGCAGAAACCAGCCCAATTCCAGTGACAACGACTCTACGATTAGGAGGATTCTGTCCCATGATTTGAATAATAAGGACCGCTTATTTTACTTTTTCTATAACGTAATCTATAGCTCCGCCAACAGTTGTGAGCTTCTCGGCCGCTTCATCAGGAATGTCCATGTCGAATTCA
>JAUWVG010000078.1 GCA_030617525.1 Candidatus Aminicenantota bacterium
GTTTTGTGCCCGGCAAGTTCGATCAGATCAATCTTGGGAGGCACTCCAAAAGAGCTCCCAGTATGGATAGCCCACCGGGAATCAGGCGAAATTTGATAGCTGTTGGACCCGGATGCCCCGGCCGGAGTGACCCGCTCGACCTTTCCGCGTCCATCAAGTGCGGCTTTATATAGAAATCTCTGAGTGGGATTTTCAGGACAGGCAATGAAGTAAATCCAGCCGTTTTTCTCATCAACTGATTGCAGATTTACGACATCGAATTCTCCAGGAGTCAAGAGCTGCATATTGCCTTTAGCCCGCCCCGCCAGGTAGAGATGCTGCCAGCCGTCCCTTTCACTCAGCCAGAGAAAGGCTTGGCCTGAATCGATCCAAGTAATATCCTGCACATTCACCCAGGCTTCATCTTCCTCAGTCAGAACAGTCCGTATCTCTCCAGTCCTTATGTCAGCCAGCATAACTTGATCGGTATTTTGAAGGCGGTTCAACCACTGGAAAACAATCTCCTCAGAATCCGCCCACTCCATCCGTGCAATGTAGTGATCGCGAGAATTGACACCTGACGGTTCGAACCAGTACGGATATCCTCCGCCGGAGTCGATCACACCAATACGGCAGGCGGAATTAGTCGTCCCCACCTTGGCATGCCTGAAGGTTATGGTTTTGGGATAGAGAGAATCCGTGTTGTTGATCATCGTAAATTCCCCGACTCTGCTGCTGTCAAACTGCCAGAAGGCGATATGACTGCCGTCCGGGCTCCAGCGAAAACCGTCTCGGATGCCGAACTCCTCTTCATATGTCCAGTCCGAAGTGCCGTTGATGATCGTTTCAGATCCATCGAAGGTCAACTGCCGGATGCGTCCAGTGCTGATATTCTCCACATAGATGTTGTTTTTGACAACATAGGCCACTCGATCTCCTTCAGGCGATAATTTGGCGAACATAAGAGAGGAAGGTTCTGCCTCCCCACCCAATTGGCTCAGCTTCCCGTTTCCCAGATCCAGCACCCAATAGTCTCCCCTGGTGTTGCGCCGCCAGACCTTCCGGCTGTTGGTGTAGATCAACAGCTTCTTCATGTCCTTTGACCAGGAGTAGCCCTGAACAGCCAATGCCCCCGAGTCTCCGGCCGGAACGAGTCGGTCGGCGGATACGAGTATCTCTCGTTTCCCGGTTGCAGGATCGTATTTGACGATATCCCTGCCCCTCTCCACTGCCTTTGAGGATTCAAGCTTTGTATATCCCGTACTGTCTTCAAGCCACTGTACGCCGCCGAAACGCTCGACACCGAACTCCCGGCCTGAAAAGATCCGGTCCAAGGTCAGTAGAACAGAATCCTTTTGCCTCCCCTCTAAAAATGAGCAAACACAGACAAGCGTGAAAAGGAATATCAAAACAATTGATCTGGTAAACGCCTTAATTTTTTTCATGAATTTTTGCTCCAAGGGCCGCTCCCTTCGTGTCCAAAATGAACTGTGCCACATCCTGCTTGAACTTCTTAAGCATCGATGGCCGAATGTACATCATATGGCCAGCTTCGTAGTAAGTCATACGCACTCTCTCCCGGTACGTGGGCTCGAAGCCAAGGTGATCAAAGGTCCATTCCGTCGCAGCGAAAGGTGTGGCCATGTCGTAAATACCATTGGTAACAAGGACTTCCAGAAAAGGATTTCGTGCCATTGTGCTCCGAAGAGAATCAACGAGGTTGAGATACCTGGCACGGTATTGGGTGCCGTAGTCCCATGGGCGGACAGGTCCTCTGGTTCGGTATTTGAACTCCGACACCCACTTGAGCTCATTCCGGATGTAGTCGTTGAATAGAGCCATGTAGGGACCGCTAAGAGCAGTATTAGAAGGATCGAATTCCTGTCCCTCGCCAGCGGCATCAGCGTCAATACCTGTAAACCGGCTGTCAAGACGCCCTGTCATCAAACGTCGATCCCGCAGCAGTTCTTTGCGAAACCGCTGGGGATTAATACGAAGGTTCGCTTGTTTAACATACTCGGGTGAAAGACCTGTGAGACGTGCCACCTTTTTGGCCATATCATCTATCTCCTGGGAAGTTAAGCGATTTCCTTTGGTAAGCGCGACAATGTACTCGCCGAATGCAAATTCACGGGCCTCGTCCATGATCTCTTCGAGGCTGCCCTGAACATCCGCCGAGAGTTTCTTATGGTACCGTGCGGTCACAGTGTAGGTGGGAAGGAAACCGGCGTAGTGAATGGCGTTGCCGGGAGCCTCGGAAATTGTTCTGAAGTCGATGACCGAAGACACAAGAACGATGCCGTTGAGCTCAATGCCATGACGTGATTGGAGCTCCTGCGAGACGCCCGCCGACCGCACCGTACCGTAGCTCTCTCCAAGCAGATATTTCGGCGAAGGCCAGCGGTTAAATTTAGTGATATAAAGATGGATAAACTCCGAAAAGGCCTCGATATCCTGTTGGACACCGTGGAACTGCTTTGGGTCCTCACCGTCAACGGCTCGACTGAATCCGGCCGACATCGCGTCAATTGCAACGATGTCTGTAACATCAAGGAGCGAGTGTTCGTTATCTACGAGACTGTAGGGTGGCGCCGGTTGGAAACCCTCTTCCGCCATCTGGACTCGTTTGGGACCAAGCACGCCCATATGGAGCCAGATTGTGGCAGAGCCGGGGCCGCCATTATAACAAAAAGTGACCGGCCGGGAGCGCATGTCGGTGACGCCATCACGTGTATAGGCGACAAAGAACATATTCCCCCTGGGCTCACCGTTCGGACGGCGGAGGACAAGTTGGCCTGGTGTCGCCGTGTAGCGCACTTCTTGCCCACCAATACGGACACTATGCTGCGTTTCAACAAACTTCTCCTCAGCATGGATAGGCTTGTCATTCTGTCTCTTCTCTTCTTTTACCGCCGTTTGTTGTGCAAGCGCCAGATTGGCTGTGAATGCGATGAGAATAAAAGTCAGATAAATTCGTGTTCGCATTGAGCACCTCCTGGAATAAATAAGAATGGCCGTCCAACACAAGTGGACTTACCGGAGAAAAAATATCAATTTGAGTAAGGAAAGTCAAACAACACTCCCAACTGAATTTCTATCGCCCATATTAAGAAAATTCAAAATTGGTAGCCGCCACACACAGCTGCAGTATCTTCGTTCTTGACGCAAAAAATAAAACTCGATTTCTTATGACTTGCCCCAGTGGAGCATCTTAATTATAATCATCCACAAAAAGCAGTCCCAGGAGAAATGACATGGAACCTCCAGATTTGAAATTCATCAGCATCTTCAATGACGTTCTTGGTCCGGTGATGAGGGGGCAGTCGAGCTCTCACACAGCGGGTTCCTATTATATCGGAAAACTCATTCGAGAACTCTTTGGGAAAACACCTTCCGAGGCCGTTTTCACATTTGCTCCTGACGGATCGTATGCACGTGTTTTCCAAGCTCAAGGATCTGATTTGGCTTTTGCCGCAGGCCTGATGGGATGGCCGATCACAGATGAAAGATTCCACAGAGCTCTTGAAATCGCTGAAGAACAAAATCTCCTCATCCGTTTTTTGGTGTCTCCTTTCCCGGAGGCCGATCATCCCAACAGTGTCAAGATAGCGCTCCAGTCAGAAGAAGGAAAAAACTTGACCGCTGTGGCCAAATCCACCGGCGGAGGATCTGTCAGGATCGTCCGCTTGAATGATTGGAACGTTGATCTGGACGGGAAAAATCATGTGATTTTTGTGCCCTGTGCAGAATCGAATGTTCCGGATCTCCGAGTCCTATTGAAGACAATCTCATCGAAAATTGCCATCCAGAAAAAGAACCATCAAACACTCTTGATTGCCATACTTAACTCCCGACTCGATCCAGCCCTGCGATCAAAAATCGAATCCCTGTCTTCGGCAAAAGAGGTCTTGTCGTCATCTCCGTTTGTCTTTCCTAAAAACGGCGAGCCGATTTTCTCCTCAGCCGAAGAAATCTGCCGGATTGCCGGAGAAAAGGACTTGTCGCTTGGGGAAATTGCCCTTCAAAACGAAGCCTTTCTTCTTGGGCTTTCAGAGGAAGCTTGTCTTGAAGAGATGAAAATAAGGTTGAGGGTTATGCAGGACGCAATCAAGGCCGGTTTTCAAGATCAAAGGGTAAATATGCAGCTTCTAGAGCCGAGTGCTTTTCAGATTGATCAGGCCATAAAAAGAAAAACCGTGGCGGTTGGCGGCCCTCATGCCCAAGCGGCAGCCCGAGCGATGGCCGTAATGCACACGGCCAACAGCATGGGGATCGTGTGTGCAGCCCCGACCGGAGGATCTGCAGGTGTCCTGCCTGGTGTAATATCGACCCTCATCGAAGAAAAGGACCTGGACGAGACTCAAGCCGCACTGGCACTCTTTGCCGCCGGTGCCGTCGGCCTGATCTTGGCCTTAAGGGCCACTTTTGCCGCAGAGATCGCCGGCTGTCAGGTCGAAATCGGTGCCGCGGGAGCCATGGGAGCAGCAGCTGTGGTCGATGCCGTCGGAGGACGTGCTGATCTGGCTCTCGATGCCGCAGCCGTTGCCCTCCAAAACACGATGGGTTCTGTTTGCGATTTGGTCCAGGGGATATGTGAAATTCCCTGCCATACACGGAATGCTACAGCTGCATCCAGTGCGTTTGTCTGCGCGGATCTTGTCCTGGGCGGTTATAAAAACTCTATTCCTTTGGATGAGACGATCGATGCCGCATTCCTTTCAGGAAAAATGCTGCCCGCCGAACTGCGCTGCACGTCCCTCGGCGGTTTAGCCGTCACACCATCAGCGCTCAATTTGAAAAAAAAATGTTAGTGGTGCCGGAGGAGGGAGTCGAACCCACACTCTCCAAAGGAGAACTGGATTTTGAGTCCAGCGCGTCTACCAATTTCGCCACTCCGGCAAGAGGAAAACGATTATAACATATCCCAAAAACACCAACAAGAACATTGAAAACAGGCAGAGAACAATTGACCTTTATTTTCCTCATGTGGTATGTTTATTTCAGGAGTTTAAAATGAAAAAAAGAAAATTATTGCTCATCACTTCTCTTTTATTTGTCGCCGCACTAAACACAGGATTGGCTCAGGAGTTCAGCAAGGCAGGGCCTGGATCTCTCATCGCCACGGTTGATTCCAACTGCAATCCCAGGACAACACAGTTTTCCATTGGTGAAGGTTTTCTGGCCGTCCAATTCAGTGTGGTATCGTTCAGTGGAGGAACCGACTGCACGCTCGGAAGAGCAGTTGATGAAAAAGGATATACCATCCAAAACCAGAACGGAATGGAGATCTATAAATGGTTTCAATACCAGGACAATCCACCGCTTCAACCCCTCGGCCTTCTTGATGTCCTCTCCCTTTCAACCGGAACATATACTCTTGAAGTGAATGGAGGCAGGGATGCTCAGATGATCCTGAGGTTTCAAATTATCGATGTGAATCAACAAACACCGTCCGCTCCTGTCAGTGATAGCGATAGGGATGGTGTTCCTGACCAATGGGATAAATGTCCAAACACTCCTCCCAATTCCTATGTGGACAGCACGGGCTGTCCCGGTCAGACGCAAACAAATGATGCAGACAGAGACGGCGTCATCGACCTGTGGGACACCGAACCCAACACCCCACCCAATTCCTATGTGGATAAGAACGGGCGGAAGGGTCAGACGCAAATCAATGATGCGGACAGAGATGGTGTCATCGACCTATGGGACACCGAACCAAACACTCCTCCCAATTCCTATGTGGATCGCAACGGTCGGGCTTCAACCGCACCCTCAGTTCAATCCAAACCGTCTTCACAACAGCAACCATCTTCACAACAGCAAACCAGTGTATCAGGATCTGCACCATGGGAAATCTGGCTGGGTCGTTGGGAAGTGGTCTCTTCATATTCAAACTGCCCTGCAGCAAGCACATTGTCCTGGTGGTTCGAAGTCTCACGCCAGGGAAAAGGCTACACCATTGTCGTGCAGTCAGGACAAAAAACAAAGATCGACGTTTTAAGTGATCAAAATCTCGAGTTTAAGATCTCAGACGAAACAAAAACTCAAATTGCACTCTGGATGACGTCGGAAGGCCAGTGTGAAGGGACTGTTTTTCATCCAAAAAATGTTAGGGAGTGTCAACAGGGCCGGATCGAAGGACAGAAAAGGTCTGAATAGTCAGAGCTTTTTTGCCTGGATTATTCACAGAAAATATTAATTCCATTTTTTTTACATTAAGAAATCTATGGATACAAAATCTTTAAATGGAGACCAGGCCTTGGCTTTTGGTGCACTGGATAGTGGTGTTAAGCTCGTAACAAGCTATCCTGGCTCTCCAAGCGCTGGAACCGTTGAAACTCTGATTGGACACACAAAACAGCAAGACTTTTATATCGAATGGTCGAGCAATGAAAAAGTGGCGATGGAAATGGGGATTGGCGCTTCTATAGCCGGCCGTCGTGCCTTGGTCTGCACAAAAAGTGTCGGCCTGAATGCCATGATCGACCCACTTATGGCCTTAAACTTGACTCCTGTTCATGGGGGTCTTGTTATTCTGCTGGGGGATGATCCGGGTGGTTACGGCTCCCAGAATGATCAGGATTCCCGCCCGCTGGCCTCTTTCCTGGAAATACCGATGTTAGAGCCGTCAAATCCTTCTGAAGGTTATGCGATGATGAGGGAGGCTTTCAATGCCTCAGAACTCTATAAGACACCTCTCATCATACGACACACACGGAGCTTCACTTCACAGAATGAACCAGTCAAAATCCGTGAAAAAGATTATCAAAATATCAATCATGGCTTTTTAAAAGAACCCTTTCGTTTTGTGCCTGTACCTTCAAATGCGGTTGAAAAACACAGGGACTTGCATAAAAGACTCGAAACATTCGGCAAGTGGTCAGAAAATACTCCATTTAATCGGAGCTATGGATTTGGCAAGAAAGGAATTATTGGAGCCGGATTTGCCTTTCAAAAACTCCAGGATGTTTTGGGAGATAGCCTGCAAAAAGAGCTCAAACTTCTCAAACTCGGAGTCCTCTACCCTCTTCCCAAAAAAGTCATTGCCGACTTTCTTCAGGAATGCCGGAAGGTCCTCATTGTCGAAGAGAATGAACCTTATATAGAAATTCAGATTAAGGCGATAGCTCACGATATAGGATGTACCGCCAAAATTTTCGGGAAGCTGGACAAGCATATTCACAGAGAAGGAGAATTGTACCGATGGCAGATCCAGGAGGCTTTGCTCAATTTTTTCCCTGAGTTTGAACTTGAGAAGAACTTTTCAAAAAACGATGAAGATCGCGAACGACCGGATAAGGAAAATTTCTGTTCTGAATGCGGCTACAATGATATCCTTGACCGGCTGGAGGCAGCCGCCGAAAGTTTGGGGCAAGAAACTGTTCTGGTCGGAGATCCCGGGTGTCTGGTCATCGCAGCCGACAGGTTAGATGCGAAATATGCCATAGGATCCGCCGTAGGCGTCGCAGATGGCCTGACCAAAGCAGGCATCGATAAAAAAGTCATTGCACTCTTTGGAGATTCATCGTTTTTTCACTCCAGCATTCCTGCCATTTGTAATGTGGTTCATAACCGCAGTCATATTTTGATGGTTGTTTTAGATAATGCCGCTGCTGCGGCATCAGGGTTCCAGCCTCATCCCGGCGTGGGAAGAGATGCGATGGGACAAAAAGCTCCATCATCTGACATTGAACATATTGCCCGGGCTTGTGGCGTAAAACACGTGTATACTACAGGACCTAAGAATTCTTCATCAGATTTAGATGAAACATTTCAGAAAGCTTTAGCCTGCCGGGAATTGGCTTTGGTCATAGTCCGGATAGAGAACAAAATACAAGAGAAATAAACATGCCTTTAAAAAGAGATATTTCCTTGAGACTAAAACATATAACCACTGCTGGATTCTTTGCCATTTTTCTTCTGTTATTTTCCGGATGTGATGCTGCGAAAATTCTGACAAAAGAAAGAATACATACAGCAGAAAACGGCCTGCTCAAATCCATCGTATTCGAAGGAGAAAAGCCCGAGAGAATGAAACTCGCCGAACGTATGGCCTATTACAAGGTCCCCGGAGTCAGCATCTCGGTCATCGACAATTTTCAGATTGAATGGGCCAAAGGGTACGGAATCACAAAAACCAACAGCCAAGATCCAGTCACTATCTTTTCGATTTTTCAGGCCGCTTCTATCAGTCAAGCTGTCACCGCAGCTGGAACCTTAGCTCTTGCT
>JAUWVG010000322.1 GCA_030617525.1 Candidatus Aminicenantota bacterium
ATTATGAGAAAGAGATCAATTTTTCCTTCAAGGAGAAACACTTCAAGATCGATAGAACCCGCTTACAAGTCGTATTCTTTGTTCAGGATAGGTCCTCCCACAAGGTCTACAACGCTGCTGTCTGTGATGTGGAATAAAAGTATTCACCATTTAGAGCAGCATGACATCCTGGTTTTGTGGATCTCCATGCTTTCTCCTCTTGAGCTTCGGAAATTAAGTGCGAAAGAGCCACATAGTTATAAGAAAGCACAGGATTCTTTTTGTGCCTTGTCTGTATCTTACAGTTCTTCTAGATGTGCGTAGGCGGCCTGAAACAGGTCCTCGCTATAGTGCCCATTCTTTATCCCATCCAAAGGATTAATGAAATCTGCAATGCATACAGGCGTGAGCTTGCCATTGCGAATAGTGGCATCTGGACAGTGATAGCAGAGGTTAACGATATTTTTTTCCTCATCAACTTCAGGGGGCGTCTGTATAGCGATATAGTGAAAGCGAATCATTTTGCTCTGCAAAATCGGCAAAAGCATTTTGAAAAAGCATACGATTTTTTTTGGATGAAGGACCGAATCGATTAATCCCAATAAAAAGAAACAAAGCGGAGATAAAAAGAGGTGCGGTTTAATCGCAAAGAGATGTCGTCCTTTACTCCATCTATAAATCTTTCTTCCAATCCTGTTGAGAAAAGGTGAAATTCCAAAGGTTTTTCCGGTATGGGCATTGATAAAATAAAAATAAATCAACCAATGGATGGAGTCATCATCCATGCTCGAGGGGATGTAGGCAATGGGTTCGATACCCAGTTTTTCATAGATACTTCTATACTCATCATACAATTCCGCATCTTGCGTTTTTGGCGGCAGGGGATCGCGAGCAAGCACTGCCAGAACACCGTCAAAGAAATTGTACCTGGAATATTCTTTCACCAACGCCGGTATCATACAGGTGTAATCGTTGTAAATGGTTATGGATAAAGAAAAGTTGACTTTTTTCTCTTCGAGTTTGGTAAACATTGTGTTCCGTATTTGTTCGATGTCTCCATGGACATGGATTTGTCCGATATCGATATGCAAGAGAATTTTGTCCACTCCGGAACGGATCAGCTCGTTCAAAAGTTGATCATTCTTATCTTGAAGGAGAACAATCCCGTTGGTTAAGAGCTGACAGATCAGTTTTTTGCTTTTTACATAAGCAACGATATTCGCTAAATCAGAATGTAGAGTGGGTTCTCCACCCAGGATTGTTAGAACACTGAGATTTCTTTTTTTTAAAATTAAGTCAATCTCTTTTTTAACTTCATCCAAAGATTTTACGTATTCTCTGGAAAGATTATAACAACTGCGGCATTGGATGTTGCAATTTCTGTTTATCTCAATAGTGGCATGTGGTGTATCATGCAGAGGATATTTCAAGGCTTTAATACGAGTCGGTCTGTATAGGTCTTCAGTTCTCATCATTTCTTGATTCCCAATTGAGGTATTCATCCATCGCGAACTTATGAGTGAAGCCTGGTTCACCATAGAGCCTTTTGATGATATCCCATCGGGGCTTGCCTCTCACTGAGTCTAGGTGGATGTCATAATATCCGCAAGCTTTTAAAATGACTGTCCGCTGCAGACTTTGGTCTTGAGGTGGTGCTAGAAAAGTTACTTCAGCCGAGTCGCCTATTTCAGGCAAGATTAAATAGGTATTATCTGTAGCGATGAGCACTTCACTCACATCCTTATCTCTGTGGTCAATGGCCATTACTGGTTCGATTTTGGTTATGTTCACAGGCAGATTCTCGGAATAATCGACAGCCAGTTGATCGATATTCCAGAAGTTGGCCGGTGGTGTGAGCTTGATAACAAGCGTGTCTCCAGGAACATCACTAACATCTAGAGTATAGACTTTGTCTTTGGAGACAAAAGGCCCACTGCCAAAGATCGTTCCTTTAGTTTTCCATCCGGTTTTTGTTTTAACTCTGATTTGTAGAAGATAGAGCTCCTCCTCAAGATACCAGGACATCACTTTGTGATAAGCAGGTCCATGCCTATTCACATCTGCATACCAATCTTCAAGGGCGTCTCCATACAAAGTGAGAAATCGTTCCCCCATCTGAGCTCCCCAAAGAGAAGTGCGGGCATTTACTAGAAGTTTTGCTTTTTTTGCACCCACAGGTTTTGGAAACTCGATGAGGATTTCGTCCCTCAGTGTCTCTTTTTCTGCCGGATCGATTCTTTCAATTTCTGTTTGCCAGAATATCCCATCTCTTTGAGAAAAATAGGGAGTCAGGTTCTCTCCTCGACTATTATTTACTTTTCGGGGATTTAGGGGATTGGATATCGTGTGAATTCTTCCCATTGTATCGGAAATCACTTGCGTTCCTTGCAGGTGATCAACAACGATTAATTTTATTTCATCAATGTACTGAGTTTCCTCCAACTCATTTGTGATCAGGATCTTGTATTGCATGCCGGTTTCAACCAAGTGCTCCAGCTCTGACCATTCCGTCCTTTTCAGCCCTTCACATATGGCTGCACCATAGGGTTCTGCATCAAAGTGGTAATGTTGACCGTCGAATGAATAGATGAATGGGCAGCATTTTGATGGGGGCGGTTCAGGAGCCGTGGCCACACCAATAGCGAGCCAGGCAAAAACAAGTGCCACTCCTGAATAAACAATGGCAAGGCCTCTATCTGTCTTTTCTATCCGAACTGATTTTATTGAAGAATAGTCCAGTTTGATTTTTTCTCTGTATTTTGTGTATCCGATAAGCGTTTGGCCCTTAACGGTAGAATTCTTTAGCTCCAGAGTTCTTCCATCATTAGTTTCGATGATGATTTTTTTTGCGGCGTGAATAGAGTCATCCTCGTACGGTGAAAGATAGAGAGTTGTTTTTGAACAGGAGCAGACGAAGAGGACGATAAAGAGAATGGTAAATATTTTAAATCCTTTTGTATGCATTCTTTTTCTCCTTTATTCCTTAGTTGTACGTCAAAGGCTAGTAGCCTATAATTTTTTTTATCGTACTGACTTTTTCTTGATCGGACATCTTTGTGAAATCAAATTTTGATTTCTTGCTTAATGTGCTTATTCCCGATATTACAAGCGATAGGAGCCCGACCGTCCCTGCAGCTGCAGCGCTCCCCGCTAAACCCATCTCGTAGTCCTCGTCATATTTACTGGAACCTGCGGCTATTGCACCAATAAGAATAAAAGTCACACCGAATCCATAGGCAAATGCCTTTCCAGGGTTTCCTTTCTTTTTCATGGTTTCAATCGAGGAAATATCCGGCATATAAATCTTTTTGTACTCAACATTCCAATAGGGAAAAGGCAAAAATCTCATGTCTTCCTTTTCCAGACTTATGATTTTCCCCCTATGGATATCTCCTGATTGCATGATAATCTTGATCTCCCCAAATGTCTGCGTTTCAAGGTAACCTTGGGATGAAAAGTCGAAGTTAGCGGTCTTGTGCTGTGTATTGGTAGTGCTGCATGCCAAGAGAAAATGAAGAAACACAATTAAAACAATACATGTCACATTTTTCTTAAACATGAATTCCCCTCCTTTTGTTGAAGATAAAAACATAATGCACTTTTGCTGCCATGTCAACTCGTCTGCCAATAGATAATCTAGACCAAGGGGTGATATAAGTTGTGAAAAAGATGTCAAAAGTTTGTTAAGAATTTGTTAAACAAGGATATGTCGATAGCTCTAGTGTTGTGTGCATTCCCATGTATCTGTCAGTCAGATAGAGTCAATCTTAAGCATTCTGAGCCAAGATCAATAAAAGTGTTCCATCTGATTTTTTTTTGGATTATACTACTGTCCATGGATATGGATCCCTTGATCACTGAGCTATAAGAGAGTTGATGGTGAGATAAGAATGATACATGGAGACGCAATAAAACGGGACAACCAAAAAGTGTCTGCGATCAATGCTCTTGGCATTTCCGGCACGACAAAGAACAAAACTTCACCCCTAAACGACCGTGTGTGGCGGTGCACTCTTTTCATCACAGCAGGAAGTGTTTGTGTTTGGCTGTTCCACATTTTGTCCGGCTTCGAACATGCTGTTTCCCTCTGGCTGGCGGCACTT
>JAUWVG010000198.1 GCA_030617525.1 Candidatus Aminicenantota bacterium
TTCAGGACATTTTCGATGGCTTTATGGACTTTTGTTCCGGCCCACATCTGCCTGTTCTGAAGCTGCTTGAGAATATAAATCGTTCTGGTTTTGTTTTCTGCATCAAAACTCCATCCTCCCCAGGACCCATAATATTGATAATAGTACTTTCGCCGGCATGTTTTAAAAACGGCATCCCGTGAGACCGACCAAGAAAAATCATTTTCAAATACTGTCATGATTGCTATCCTATAATGTACAAAAATTGTTAAAGAGATACAAATTCTTCTTATTAAAATCCTCCTTGTTTGTTCGTATCTATAAATAAGGGTTCAAGGATACAAGAGTTCAAGGGCTCCAGTGCTTTTTCTAACGATTTAAGATGCAAAGGATTCAAGGATACAAGGGTTCAAGGGTTCTGGACTCCTTTTTTTATTCTTTTTAAATATTCTTTGCTCAAATCATTGAACCCTAGAATCCTTATGGTTCGGCCAACTCTTTTGGAGATGATCCATATTAAACTATTGCGAGTCATTGTTTAATTCGATATATTAAGTAAGAAATGACATCAAAAATACTAACCTGGATTATTCACGAGTCAAGGTTGCCGTAGATGCAAGGCGCAGCGGATGAAGTTCATCACGAACGATCACAGAGAGTGTGGTGACCTCATAATGCTTCCGCAGAGACATGAGATTGCTACGTCGCTTTACTCCTCGCAACAAATCCGTCGCAACAAAGCAGATGCGGTGAAATTGGCTCTCCTCCGTGAGGTAAAAAATGTCGATTATGAATAGAAAGTATAAGGAAGAAGGAATATTCAGAGAGATTCACCAGAAAACCAAAGCAAAACTATGATATTGCTTGCGTTGAAAAAAACATCGACATTTTTTATGAATAGTTCAGGATAAATGAAACACAAGGAGTTTAAGCAATTGAGAAAATTTGTTGTTAAAACATTATTGTTTGTGATGATTCTCAGCCATATGATCTTCGCCAACGATTGGCCTCAGTATCTCGGCCCAAACCGCAATGCAATCTCTGCAGAAACTGGCATCAAACGATCCTGGCCTGCAGAAGGCCCTGAAGTGCTCTGGATTGTCCCTCTAGATCATGGTTTTGGTGGCCCGGCCGTCAGCAAAGGAAAAGTTTATATTCTGGACCGGATCGGAAATGAAAAGGACATCCTGCGCTGCCTTGATCTGACGACAGGAAAAGAGGAGTGGTTTTTTTCCTATGAAGCTCCCGGACAGGTCGGCCACCCTGGTTCTCGATCCGTGCCGACTATTGAGGGGGATTTTGTTTACACATGCGGCCTTTTTGGTCATGTTTACTGCATAAATATCAATACGCACAAAGCTGTATGGACTAAAAACATTTGGACTGATTTTGGCGGTGGTGGCGTTCCGACATGGGGTATTTCACAAAATCCTCTTATCTATGGCAACTTTGTCATCCTCGCTTCTCAAACACAAAAGGCGGGAGTTGTTGCCTATAACAAACTCACCGGATCTGTCGAGTGGGCCTCCTCCGCTCTCCCGGGCAAACCCGGCTATGTCTCTCCGGCACTGGTGAACATCTCAGGTGAAGATCACCTGGTGATGATATCTGCCAATGGAGGTGTTTTCGGAATGGATCCACAGACAGGAAATAGACTGTGGTCTTATCAAGGCTGGCAGTGTAGAATTCCTGTCCCTAATGTTACTGATATAGGCGATGGTCAAATTTTTATTACCGGAGGTTATCGAGCCGGTTCCGCTATGATCAAAGTCACAAGAGACCAAGATGGTTTTGCCGTAAAAGAGCAGTTTACGACTGACGAGTTTGGCACACATGTTCATCCTGCCATCCTTTACAAGGAATATCTTTACGGTCACTGCAGCACCAATGAAACTAGAGATGGTTTGGTGTGTATGGACCTTAATGGCAAGGTCATGTGGAAAACAGGCCGTTCGCCTCTCTTTGACAAAGGTGGCTTTATTCTGGTAGATGGATTATTTCTCAGTGTCGACGGCAACAAAGGTTTCCTGTATCTCCATGAACCTAATCCAAATGGATTCAAAGAATTGGCTAGAGCAAAACTACTCGATCCTGGAGAAAATTGGGCTCCACTTGCTCTTACCGATGGAAAACTGCTGATTCGTGACCAGAAACAAATGAAGTGTGTTGCTGTCCGCTAATGTATTTTATGTAAATTTATGGGCTTAAATCTACGTAAGACATACAAACTGATACTCTATATTCTCGTTCAATTTCCTCTGCGCCGTTTAAAATTATTCTTGCGGAATTTGACAGATAAAGATACACCAGCCCGGAAGCATCAAATTGACTGTCTAGCTCAAGAGCTCCAATCTCTTTTGAGTGAAAACTGCCGGATTGCCAAGAACTTTTTTGATCGACGGAATTACAGTATGGACTTGGCGCGTGTTCCCCCGTTTATGGAAAAACTTCTCTACCGTACAACTCCCATTCTTGTCGTACAGCCAAAAAATGAGCAAGACATTGCCAAAATCCTGACGTTCTGCAGAAAAAGGAAATTGTCCGTATTTCCACGAGGCTCGGCTTCATTCGCCTTCGGCGGTGCTATCCCCACAAAGAACGGAATTGTCGTGGATTGTTCTCCGATGATGGCTGTTCTTGAAATAGATCCGGAAGAATTATCTGTGCGTGTGCAGCCGGGAGCGCGCTGGGCAGATGTGGCAGCAAGACTTGATGCCTATGGTTTGGTCCCCATGACTACACCAACCAGTTTGTTCTCGACTGTAGCCGGTTGGATTTCTACGGGAGGATTGGGGCTGAACAGTTATGCATATGGAAGTATTTTTGATTCGGTTCTTGGCGTCCGCGTTGTTCTTCCAGACGGAACCATCGAAGAACTTGATTCACAAAACACGGCCATAAAAAATCTATTTGGTACCGAGGGACAATTCGGTATCCTGACCGAAATCACCCTGCGTGTCCGTCCAAAACCTCGATACAGCGGCACATGCCTGCTTGTCTTTGACACCCCAAACCAATCTATTGATTTTTTGGCAAATCTCACCAAAAGTGAACACAAACCATCACATGTTGTGTTTTTTGATCGCGAATCCATGATCAGAGAAAATATTCTTTTTGCAGAACATTCCGGATTAAAAGAATCCATAGCTCCGGAACACGATGTTGCCCTTTTGCACTTTGAGACTCCGGATAATGAACAAAAATTTATATCCTCTCTAAATGGAAACAAGGGACAGGTTGGAGAAAATTCCACCGCTTCCCGCTATCTTTGGGCAGACCGGTTTTTCCCTCTAAAGGCCCAGCGGATCGGCCCGGGTCTTTTAGGGGCGGAAGTTGTCGTTCCTGGAAAAAAACTCCTCCATTATATGTCAAAAGTTCGTAAGCTTGCACGGCGATTCAAGGTGATTCCTGCCATTGAAGTGATTGTTTGCAGGAGCGAAAAAACTTTCGCATATCTTGTTTTGGTCTCTTTCAGCTGTGATTACACAAAATCTGTTCATTATGCTTTAAGTCTTCTTCTCATCCAGATGATGGTCAGGTTAGCCGCGAAATGCGGGGGCTACCCGTACGGGATTGGAATATGGAACACTCCCTTTATAAAAAACAAGTACAGTCGAGATAATCTGAATAGACTAAAAGCCGATAAAAAAACTCTGGATCAAACCGAAATACTCAATCCTTATAAATTCTTTAAAATCAAGGGGCGTTTTTTTGGCATTCCCTCCCTTTTCCTGCATCCCAACATTTTCTCTGTTATTCTGGCTGCTGCACATTTTTCCTCTCCTCTTCTGGGGTCTTTTGCAGCTCTTATTCGGCCGAAACAACAGTACCGCTGGAATGTTCCCAACAAAGAGGATCAAGGTGAACTCCTTTTAAGCCAGAGTTTTCAGCGATGCACGTCCTGCGGTTCATGTGTATCGGTCTGTCCGGCCTACCACATCACCCACGACGAATTGGTTACGGGAAGGACAAAATTACGCTTGTCTGAAGCATTGATAAACGGGATGGAACTTAAAAAGGAGGAAGCTCATGCTCTTTTTCAGTGCTTGCACTGTGGATTGTGTGAAGAAGTCTGCCAAACAAGGCTGCCTCTCAGGGAATGCTATCTTGTCTTAGAGGACTGGATTGAGAATCGATTTGGATCTCCGGTCGAAACAGTGCAAAAGTTTGTCCAAGAGCTGGACAGCCGGAGGGATTTCATTTTAGAAGTTTTTGGCCTCATTGTTCCAGAATGGTCTCCGGAAGAATTCGTTAACAAAGTTCCAATTATTGAAAAACAGGGTAAGGAAAACCAAAGATGATCCGGACTCTTAAGCTCAAACCCAGGCCCACTCTTTCACGGTATCCCATTTTGGTACCGTACCGGGTCCAACGTGATGACCGATGCATCAACTGCGGCACATGCATTGAGGCGTGCATATATGATTGCCACTCACGATCAGAAGAGGATCCTAGAATTCTGGCTGATCCAAAGGAGAACTGCTGCAGGAATTGTTTTGCCTGCATCATGCGATGTCCACGAGAAGCACTTGTCATGCGAACCAATGAAAAATTTTTTGATTCAGGAGATAGGACTTATACACCTGAGTGCATCCGTTCCATCCTTGAACAGGCGGAACAGGGAAAGATCCCGGTCAGCGGTGCTGGATACCGGGGACATTTTGGAGGAAAGTATTACGACAATATTTGGACGGATATGTCTGAAATTGTGCGCCCTACACGTGACGGAATCCATGGAAGAGAGCACATCTCTACCTCTGTCACCATGGGGAGGATGATAAGTGACCTCTGTGGAATGGTCTTCGATAGCAGTGGAAACCTTAAATCTCTTATTCCCTTGAACCGTGAAATACCAATGCCTGTTATTTTTGGAGAGATGCCATTTTTCCCTGGAAAAACAGCTTTGTCTTCCCTTGCTTTGGCGGCAAATAAACTCAAAACCTACCTGTCAATTCCTGCTGACAATGTCCATGATGAGTTGAAGGATTATTACAGCCATCTTCTTATCAGATTAAAAACGAAAGACATAAAAAAGTTCAGAAACATTCTTGAATGGGCGACAATCATTGAATTTGATTCTGATGAAGATCCAATAGCTGGGATGTCCCGTGTGAGAGACATCAATTCCAATGTGCTCACAGTTATCAATGTATCTGTCTCTAAAAATGTGGAGAAAAAAATTCTAACACTGGCACAAAAAGGAGCGGAGACAGTGCATCTGTCCGCCGATATTCATGGTTCAGGAAAGAACGGCCTCACTTTATTGGATGCACTCCATAATTCTCACTTATTGTTGGTTGAGGAGGGACTGCGGGACCGGATTACACTTATAGCCTCAGGTGGAATCTCAGCTGCAGAACATGTTCCTAAAACGATCATTATGGGTGCAGATATGGTCAAAGTGGATATCCCTCTATTGATTGCGATGGATACGGTGAGATGGAACCATAATAAGAGTGGAGATCGTGTTCCCTGTCCTAACGAAATTGAAGAACTCGATCCACGATGGGGTGCTTCGCGTGTGATAAACCTTATGCTTTCCTGGAGAGATCAACTTTTAGAAATCCT
>JAUWVG010000277.1 GCA_030617525.1 Candidatus Aminicenantota bacterium
AGAAATCCTGACCGAGTACCCCTATTTTTCAAAAATGGACAAAGTCTATTATTATCTTGGAGATTCCTACTTCAGATGGAACAAATTTGAAGAGGCCTCTCCCTTTTTGAGAAAATTGATTACTGACTTTCCCGAAAGCAAGTATTCAAAACGTGCGACAAAACGATTACAAGAGATTGAAAAAAAACAGGATATAAAATAAAAGAAAAAACAATTTGGAAGTGAGGATTGTATGACACATAAAAGACTTCTTCTCGGCGCACTCTCTATTTTATTGTTCCTCTCATATGCGTCCTTTGCCCAGCAGTCACAGGAACAAAACCTAGAACAAAGGACAATTGTGAAACCTGGTTTAAGCGCCGAATATTTTGACTTGACAATTGGATGGGACGAGGACGAAAACTCATCCAATCTCAGATCTTACCTTTTCAGCACAAACACCGAAATTTCTATTTTTGATGGGTTTTCAATCCATTTCATCCTCGGTTATTCGCTGTCCAATTTCGACAGCCTTACATTCAGAGAACTCCCCTTCTCTGTAGAATTAGGAGTCAAGGAAATAGGCGGATTATTGGTTGGTAGCGAAATCAACAAAAGACTTTTTTATTTGTCCGAATATGAGATAAATCTCCATGGACAATTCGTCTATTATTATGGTTTCAATAATGAGTGGGATATGCCTGACTTAAACGTCGATGGAACCATCACCGGATCTCCCACCTGGACGCGGACTCAAATCGGTCCAACAATTCGCTATGAGGGGCTCAACTACATTTACCCTTTTTTTAGTGCCACATACAACAAGCTCTGGGGAACATTCACTGTGGACCAGGATATCCAGGATCTTTTTGGAACCGAAGAAAAAAAAATAACCGGAAAAAGTAATTTCGCATTTTCTTTTGGTTCAGAATTTGAAGTGACCCCGAACTTTTTTGTGAAGGGAGCCCTGTCTATTATGCCTTATGACGGAGGTAAGGATTTCAGTGGATTGATTTCCATTCAGTATGTTATGCAAACTCAATATCGGAGGACTCCATGAAGAAATGGAAAACCGTCGGCCTCATCTTTGCACTCTTTTTCCTTTCCATCTCTACCCTTGCTCCCCAGAAGAGAATCGAAGGCCCAAAGCTCTATAAGTATCGTCCTGTTAATTTTTCGTATAATCCCCATAATCCTTTGATCACCGGACCTCAAAACGAAGCGAGTCCTTTTGTTGCGGATCAGGTCCTGGTCAAATTCAAATCTTCCCTCCCAAGTGTAATGAGACGGATAGCCCTCTCAGCCTACCAATCCGATACCATAACGATTATTCCCAAAGTGGATATCTATCAGCTCAAAATCCCGGAATACACATCCGTTGAAGAAATGGTGTATCTGATGAGCATGAATCCGTTCATCGAATATGCGGAACCCAATTACATCGCCCACATCACCGTGACTCCCAATGATCCCCTGTTTAATATGCAGTACGCGCTCAACAATACCGGTCAGATGATCGGCAGTGTTCCTGGAAGTCCCCAGGGAAAAGAGAGTGCTGACATCCACGCCCCTTCAGGCTGGGAAGAAGAGACAGGAAGAGACAGTGTGATCATCGGTTTTGTCGACACCGGACTCGACTTTGATCATCCAGAACTGCAAAACAAATATGTTTCAAGAGGAAAAGACTTTGTCAACAGTGACGACGATGCCACTGATGACCATGGACACGGCACACACATCGCAAGCATTGCTGCTGCAGAAACAAACAACGGGGTGGGGATTGCCGGTGTGGCATGGAACTGCAAAATCCTTCCAGCCAAAGCGATGACTGCCACAGGTTCCGGCTCATATGCCGATATTATTGAAGCCGTCCGCTGGCTTGCTGACAACGGCACCCATGTCATCAATCTCAGCATTGGAGGAGATGCCGATTCCTCCGCACTTGAAGATGCCATGAAATATGCCTACTCGTTAGGTATCGTGTTGATCGCTGCTGCAGGGAACGATTCCTCAGGTGTGCTTTATCCCGCAGCCTACGATTTGTACTGTTTGGCTGTCGCGTCCACGGATTATAACGATGCCCATGCCAGCTTTTCCAATACTGGTCCCCAAGTCGATGTTGCCGCTCCCGGAGAAAGGATTTTGGGTTGTGTTCCCACCTGGTATCCTGCGCAAGTCTGGGAAGATTTTGATGTCGATCCCTATGCCTACGGTTACGGCACATCATCTTCTGCCCCTTTTGTTGCAGGCCTGGCCGCTCTCATCAAAAGCCTCAAACCCAATCTTGGTAACAGTGATATTATGAACATCATCCGGTACTCCGCCGATGACGTCAATCAAGAACTTTTCCCCGGAGTGGACGACAATATCGGATACGGCCGTATAAATATTGAGAAAGCTCTCCGTCCAATTCGTTTAACCAAAACAAGGAAATGATCAAATCCCTCCGCATACAAAATCTGGCGACGATTGAAGACATTGAACTCCAGTTCCAGGATGGCTTTTCGATCCTGACCGGAGAAACGGGAACCGGTAAATCCATCATTATTGGTGGCCTCAAACTGATCCTGGGCGAAAAGGGATCAACAGACATCATCCGCACAGGCAAGGAAGAGACATCTGTAGAAGCCATTTTTCAGGCCAAAACTCCAGAAGATATTTTAATCCATCGCAAAATCAGCGAGCGTGGACCGGGAAAAGGATATCTCAACGGAACTCTTGTTCCAATCAAGCAGCTGAAAGAAGCAGGAAACGGTCTTGTTGATATTTACGGGCAGAACGATCACATCTTTCTCAGAGTACCCGAGTACCAGCTCGATTATCTCGATATATCTGCAGGTCTCCTCCCTCTTAGGGAGACCGTGACCCGGCTGGCAAAGGAGACACGCCGACTTCTGAGAGATAAAAAAGAACTTGAAGCCAGAGAAAAGGAAAGAGAACAGCGCCTGGATTTTCTGGAATTTCAAATCAAGGAAATTGAAAGTGCCGGTCTGGTTTCTGATGAAGAAGCTGACTTACGCCAAGAAAGAAATATTCTCAAGAATGCCGAGCAAATCAGAACACACCTGGAGGACGCGCTCCTTATTGCGAGCAGCTCTGAACGTTCTCTCTCTTCCCAACTGTCAAAACTGCAACATGCCGTGAATTTTCTCCTCGATTTCGGAAAAGATTTTAAGGATGTGAACGAAGAAATAAATCATTTTTCCGTCACAATCAACGAATTCACAGATTTTCTAATCAAATTCAAAGAAAAGCATACGGCTTCCCCTGAAAAGCTCAATACAATCGAAGAGCGATTGAGCATGGTCGAAAAACTCAAGAGAAAGTACGGTGCGACAATTCAAGAAATCCTCTCTTTTCTGGACAGCGCAAAAAAAGATCAGAAAGAGCTGGAATCAAATCATGAAAAGCTGCAGGACCTGACCGTTCAAATAAACACTTGTTTTAATGCGTACAAAAAAGAAGCGGACAAACTCACTCAATTGAGACAGGGACATGCACAACAGTTGGAAGAAAAAATCAAAAATGAAATTTCCTTTCTGGGAATGAAAAAAGCAGAGTTCCAAATAGATTTCCGTTCTTTTCCATATGATGAGGACAATTTAGACAAAATCAAAGATAAGGGAAATGAAGAAATTGATTTCCTCATCAGCCCAAATCCAGGTGAGGAACTTAGACCTCTCCGCAAGATTGCATCCGGAGGTGAACTCTCTCGAATCATGCTGGCCCTCAAATCGATTGGAAAGGACTCAGACAAAAACAAAACACTGATTTTCGACGAAATCGATGCGGGAATCGGTGGAAAAACAGCAGAATTTGTTGCACAAAAATTAAAGGCTTTGTCCAAATATAATCAGGTGATCTGCATCACACATCTCCCCCAAATTGCCTCATTCGCCGCACACCATTATAAGATCGAAAAAACCGTTTCCCATAACAGAACATTTACGACAACCAATAAATTGAATTTTGAAGGACGCGTCGAAGAAATATCAAGACTTTTAGCTGGCAGCCATATCACCCCTACAACTCTGCAGAATGCAAGGGAGATGTTGGAACATAACCTGGAAGTAAATATTATTGAGAACAGCGCCCATTCGGAGGAGGAATTTTGACAGACAGAACACAAAACGCTGTTTCCTGTTTCAGTGAAGGATTCAGCTGTTCTCAAGCCGTCCTTTCTGCCTACAGTGATCTATTCAATCTGGACCGGAATACCGCTCTGAAGATATCACAACCCTTTGGAGGCGGAATCGCTCATCAAGGTGAGACTTGCGGGGCTGTTTCTGGAGCCTTTTTGGTTATCGGATTGAAATTCGGAAGAACCCAGGTCAAAGACCTAGAAGCGCGAGAAAAAACATACGAAAAAATTCTCGATTTTATCGATCAATTCTCCTCAAAGAATGGTTCGACCGTGTGCAAAGAGTTACTTGGCTACGATATGAGCACTCCCGAGGGTTTCCAGAAAGCGAAAGACGCCGGGCTCTTCGAAAACTTCTTTCCAAAACTTATCAAATCGTCCGG
>JAUWVG010000409.1 GCA_030617525.1 Candidatus Aminicenantota bacterium
GCCTGCCTCTCTCTCTGTCTACGCTTAGCCCATGTCGTTACCTTCATGAGCCCAAGACTCGATGTCCGGCGCGGTAGGCTCCGCTTACCCTTGAGGACTTTCACCTCTGATCACTAAGCACTTCGTGGCGCACCATAAAAAATGCCGACACCTTCATTTATCTTCAATGATATCGACTTGATAGTTTGATTTTAGCAATATCACGAACATCACTTTGTTTGTTGGCCAGTTTAAATCAAATGTCGGCATTTTTACCCCAAAGGGGCGAAGATTTTTCCCGGTCCTTTCATAAAAATATCCTTTCTAATCACCCGTTTGTATCACCTGGAAAAATTGAAGTCAAATTTGGAGAACAGGAAATTCTTAACTGAAACAAAATGCAAGCCAAAATCGTCTATTTTAAGTGAGAAGGCAAGAAACAACGCATTGACTTATATGTATGATATATGCATATATATACATATGAGAACAACAATCAATATCGACGACAAACTTCTCAAAAAGGCAGCGGAATTGACCGGCATCAAGGAAAAAACATCCCTGGTCAGAAAGGGTCTCAACACCCTTATCGCACTTGAGAGCAGCAAGAGACTCGCCAAACTCGGAGGGACTGAAAAAGATCTCACCAATATTCCAAGAAGAAGAACGCAAATAAAATGACACTGGTTTTGGTGGACACATCTATCTGGATCTCTCATTTTAGAAAAGGAAACTCCCGACTTCAAGACCTTCTAATGGAGGGGAAAGTGGTCTGCCATCCTTTTATCATCGGAGAACTTGCCTGCGGCAACATAAAAAACAGGAAAGAAATCCTCGCTCTCCTGGAAGCCCTCCCCAAAACTGTGCTGGCCGAACATGAGGAGGTATTGTATTTTATCGAGTTGCACCGATTGATGGGAAAAGGCTTGGGTTATATCGATACACATCTACTGGCATCAACTCAACTGTCAGGGATTTATTTGTGGACAATGGATAATAATCTCAAAGACGCCGCAGATGAATTAAACCTCTCCTTCCCGTAATTTAATCCTGCACGATTTCTTTTTAATAGGATTTCTTGGCAGTGGTTAGAATTGTATTTGTCACATTCAGGCCCGGTGCTACGCCAGTTTATCTTTGACCAGATCCATGAGCTCATGCTGGTTTTTGACGGCGTTTGATTCTGTCGTATTCTTCGTCGTATTCCGGATTCAAACGTGTCGGCACCGGTGCTTCAAGTTTTTCTCGCCAAGAATTGAGTCGTTCATACAGTTCTTTTGCTTTTTCAGGATATTTCTCAATCAGATTAAAGGTTTCACCGATGTTCTCTTCGAGATTGTAGAGTTCAAGACCTCCATCCTCAAAGTATTCATGTAGTTTCCATTTTCCCAATCGAACAACCGAACCAGGCCGTGTCCTGAAAACAGGATCACGCGTTTCAAGATTTCCTCCCTCAAGATAGATAGGGAAATGCCAGAATAGAGGTCTTTCCAGCCCAAATCATCGATATTGATATAGATAATATTAGGATTCGTTTCCTTACTCAAAGAGCAGTACTGAAGACTTCCCATACAAAGAGATAAGGATCCAGCCCCAATGGTTTTTAAGAAATCCCTGCGATTTAAAGCGGGCATATGTGATGCCAAATCCAAGTACGAACAATTTTAGCACAGCTAAAAAACAGGAAGCAATGTTTCCTCTACCATACTCTAGGAATGAGCCTGAAGCGGACGGTCTCTGTATATTCTTTGTATCCGGATAGTTCTCTCTGAAGAGTCTTGTCTTCGAGGACGGTGCGGATTACAAAAAGAACGACAATGATTATCGCCGGGATCACGGCCAAGAAAGAGCCCAGTGCAAAAGGGAAACTAAGCATGGCGATTATAACACCGACATACATCGGGTGACGGACAAATCTGTAGGGGCCAGTCATGCAGACTCTATGGCCTCGGTCTTCCTGAATTTGAACGGTGTCGGACAGATAGGTATTTTCTCGCATGGCCCAAAAACCCAAAATAAATCCCGGGACAAAGCCCAGAAAACCGATTATTTTTAAGATGATATGAACATTCGACCAACGGAACCGGACAGCATCCAGCCCGGTGACACAAAGCATTATCATTAGAAAGAAAACATAGACAAGCATTAAAATCCGATCCCAGGTTTTGACATTCTTTTTTCTTTGCGAGCGTTCTTTAAGGAGTTCTGGATCATTCTTCTTCAGCCAGATGATTACGCCTAATACAGACACCATATAGAAGACAATTAATATCCAGGCTTCCGGCCATTTGAGTGTTCCCGCAGGGAGAAAAAAGAGGGCCAGGAAAAGGGCGATCGAAAAAATCAACCGGATGGCTTTTATGGCTTTAGAAAATGTTTTGCTTGGCATAGTTTCACTACTTCATCCTCTGTGATTACCACAAAAAACAATATTTTAATAGAAAAAACTTGACAATAACTTACTTTAGACCTATACTATGTACGTAATGGGTACATTAAAACGATTATCGTACATATCGCCTCTTAAAGTCTGAGAAAAATTTGTCATGAACAAAAAAAAGGATATAACAAAAAGTAAAAAACTCGGACAGATCACGGAGACCGCCCATGACCTGTTCATGCGTCACGGGATAAAACGGATTACGATTGAAGAAATATGCCGGACTGCAGGCGTCAGTAAAATGACCTTTTATAAATATTTTAACAACAAGAATGGTCTAGCTATCAGTGTGCTCGACAGCATCTTCACAAAAGCCGAAAAACGCTATCACGACATCATGGCCCAGGATGTTTCCTACTCGGAAAAGGTCAAAGACATCATCAAATTGAAATTAGACGCAAGCAAAGATGTGAGCAATGAGATGCTGCAAGACTTGTGGCATAATCCTGTCCCTGAAGTGGCCGATTATATACAAAAACGCTCTCAGGCAACTCTCAAGCAGTTTCTCGATGACATAATTGCAGCACAAAAAAAAGGGGAGATCAGACAGGACATCAACCCACATTTTATCCTTTATTTTATCGGTCAAATGCAGGAAATGGCAGGCGATGAAAAAGTCCTCAATATGTACGAAACGACTCAGGATTTAGCTTCGGAAATGATGAATTTTTTCTTTTATGGAATATTATCCAGGGAGAAGGAATAAAGTGATATTCAAACGGGCGTCCGGAGCAAAGTTACTCCTTGTTGGAGGAGTGATTCTGCTTCTTCAAACTACGGCCCTCTCCTTCACCTTCGGTATCAAAGGACTTCTCACCGGATGGCTCACAGCCAATACAGACAGTCTGTCTCAGCCCTTTTTTGGACTGCGCTATATCCCTGAGTTTTCCATGGAAAAAGCACTTTCGGACAAGTATTCGGTGGACTTTGAACTCTCTTTGAATGCCTACGGCACTGCGCACATTCGAAATCTCAATGACGTTCCAACCGATAGCGA
>JAUWVG010000377.1 GCA_030617525.1 Candidatus Aminicenantota bacterium
AAATTTGGCCAGATGGGAAAATTCGAGAGAATGAACAGAGTGAAGGACCTCTTCATCCATTTTCCCTGCGTAGAACACCAGTTCCCAGAAGTCGGAGAGTTCTGTAACTTTAAGAGGTGAGAGAGAAAATTTCTGAGAGGAAATTCGGTCCAAAAAGGATTCTTCTTCAAATCCTTCCTTCTCTTTGAGTTTGCGAAAGATGGAATTTATTCGGACAAGCGTGTACTGGAGATACGGTCCTGTCTCTCCCTCAAAGCTGAGGACTTCTTCAAAGTCAAATATGATGAGAGAATTTTTAGCAAATTTGAGCATAAAATAGCGCAGGGCACCACAGGCGATATTTTGTGCGATCTTTGTCCTTTTCTCGAGAGATAACTCGGGATTTCTTTTGTCAACCTCGGCGATAGCTTTTTGTTCCATACGATCGATAAGGTCGTCAGCTTTGACTCCCAGTCCTTTTCTCCCGGAAACTTCCAAAAAACTTTTCTTCTTATCCTCTTCCGATATTTCCAGATTTAGCTCTTTGACGCTTTTGGGCGAGAGGGCGACCATTTCGTAGGAGAAATGGATGGATTTTTCGGCTTGTTTATTGTATTGGAGGGATCTGAGCCCTTGCACAACGATTTTTTGAAGGTAGCTCTGCCGGGTATCGATGACGTTATAGACCTGACTTCCGCTTCCAAAGTGAACGGAGTGTGTTGTGGGTTTAGAAGTTGTGATCCAGAGAGTATGACCATTTTCCTCAGCATAGGGTTCATAGTAGAAATCTTTTTCAAGGAGACCGAATTTCCAGAGCTGGTAGGCGATATCTTTACCGACATAGGTTACCGTGCTGTCTGAGCGAACGATAATTTTTTCCTTATCCTCCTGTGTTTCGAGCTTCATCACCCAGCAGCCTTTGTTGATTCCTGTGTCGATAAACTCTATAGCCTTTTTTTCTTTAAGAAGTGCGAAGGCTTTTTCCCAGAATTTGAGTGCCAGGATAGAGCTTTCCCGGGGAAGAATATCGTAATCGATATGAAGTCTTTTCATCGTACGGATATGTGTATTAAGGATCCTGAGCGATATGTGTTCGGCGATTTGGGCCTCGGGATTTACACCTTCTTCGATTTTTTTAAGGATAGCCGATCTGATACTGGCAGCGTCGGGATTTGAGTCCATAAAAGCCGAGACACGGGTGTAGAGGTCCCAGCAGTAATAGTCAAATTTCCCGACGATATTTTTGATGTCGGCCAGATTCTTCTGTTCCATTTCCATAAAGCCGTACACCACATCGACGACCTGCACTCCGGTGTCATCGATGTAGTTCTGGATCTCGACATTTTCTCCCTTATATTTCAGACAGTGTCCCAGCGTGTCTCCCAAAATCGCATTTCTGAGATGGCCAATGTGAGCCGCTTTGTTGGGATTGATATTGGTGTGTTCGATGATGATTTTTTCTTCTTCACGGACAAGAGTCGTGCGGCCAAAATTTCGAAGCTTTGATAAGAAAAATTCCTGCCGGTCAATAAAGAGATTGATATAGCCTGCTCCAGCAACGTCCACCTTCGTGATCCCTTCGAGAGATTCAAGTTTAGGTGTGATCTCTGCTGCGATTTCCCGGGGCGACTTTTTCAATTTTTTAGCCAGCTGGAATGGGAATGCCAGCGCGAGGTCACCCATGTCAATAGTGGGCGTATAGGAGATGTCGATATTATCCATCTCCAGGGGATAGGAATCCTTTAATATCTGGTAAATAGATTCTTTCAAATGTTTTTTGATTTCGATCATTTTTTGCCCCCATTATAACAAATATATTGGGGCAAATCTTTGTTTCTAAATTCTTTCCCCTCTCATTTAGGATCGAATCCCCAATTTCGTGATTTTAAAGAGTTCTGGGAAGATGATGGAGAAATCCGTATCGGAGGACGAGCGGGCATGGTTCATCTTCCGTGAGGGAGATGAGAGAGAGGACGGAGATCGAGTGAGCTTTCCTCGCTGGGGAAAGCGCAACGTGGTTTCTTATCACTTTACAGAACTCAAAAAAAAATCATGTAATTGGGGATGCGACGCTAATTTCAAAAATATTTGACCCCAGGGAAGTTATGTGATAATTAATACTTTCAAAGATATACTGCCATGAAGAAAACCCGTTTATTTGAATGTCAAAAATCTCTCGGTGGAAAGATGATAGAGTTTTTCGGATGGAGTATGCCCGTCGAGTTTAAAGGCATTATCGATGAGCATATGGCTGTTCGCAAAAAAGCTGGACTCTTTGATGTCAGCCATATGGGAGAGATATATGTAAAAGGACCGGAAGCTCTTGAATTTTTGCAGTATCTGACTCCCAATGATGTCTCTCGCCTTTTTCCCATTAAAGCACAGTACACGGCCCTGACCACAGAGAAGGGAACATTTGTTGATGACCTTCTGATCTATTGTTTTGGTGAAAATGACTATTTGCTTGTTGTCAATGCGGCCAATATTGAAAAAGATTACGAGTGGATTCTCAGCCATAAAAGGGAATTTAACGTCTGGATCGAAAACGAAAGTGATGACTATACCCAAATGGCTCTTCAAGGTCCCAAAGCCCTGGAGATCCTCCAGCCCTTAACAGAGCTTAGACTGGAAGAGATAAAGATGTTTAGCGCTGGCTGGGGAAGCATCGCAGGGGAGAAAGTCCTCATCTCCCGGACAGGTTATACCGGAGAGGATGGATTTGAAATATATACTCTCTCCTTAAAACCCGAACGGATCTATAATCTTATCATGAAAAGTGGAGAATCTTTCGGACTTTTACCCATCGGATTAGGCGCCCGGGATACTCTCCGTTTAGAAGCCACTCTTATGCTCTATGGCAATGATATCGATGAAACGACAACAGTCCTTGAAGCAAGTCTGGGTTGGCTGGTGAAATTTAAGAAAGGCGAATTTTTAGGGGGTAAAGCTCTTCTCAAGCAAAAGAAAAAGGGCGTCAACAAGAAAATCGTGGGTTTTGAAATCATTGGAAGAGGAATTGCCCGGTCCCATTATCCCGTCTTTGTTCAAGGTGAAAAACTCTCTGAGGTGACATCCGGAACATTTTCTCCGTATTTGAAAAAGAGCATCGGTTTGACCTATCTTCCTGTCGGGCATACCGAAGTGGGGACGGAAATAGCCATAGATATCAGAGGAAAGCTTATACCGGCAAAGATCATTTCTTTGCCTTTTTATAAAAGGGAAAAGAGTTAGGCTGATTCGAAATATTGCTACTAATCATGATATCAAGTTGATATCATTCAAAATAAATGAAGGTGTCGACAGTTTTTATGAATAATTCAGGTTAATACAGGAGGTTAAGCATGTACCCCGATGACTTTTTTTTCGCCGAAAGTCACGAATGGATAAAAATCGAAGGAGATACAGGAACGGTCGGAATATCAGACTTTGCACAGAAACAGCTGGGAGATGTTGTCTATGTCGAACTTCCGGAAGTTGGCGCTGTGTTTGATTTCCATCAATCTTTTGGTGTCGTGGAATCTGTCAAAGCGGTCTCTGATATTTATTCGCCCGTTGCAGGGGAGGTTGTCGAAGTAAATTCCGGACTCAATGATTCACCGGAACTCCTCAATGAAGATCCTCACGGCAAGGGATGGATCATGAAGATTAAAGTTAAAGATGAATCGGAGCTGCAGAAGCTTTTGTCGGTTACGGATTATGAAAAGTTC
>JAUWVG010000391.1 GCA_030617525.1 Candidatus Aminicenantota bacterium
GCAATAACATACCCCAATCTTGTCTTAATCTCCGAAATATTGCTCAGCATCTTATCGTATACCCGGTCTTTTGGTATAACGACCATAGTGGGCATTTTCTCATCGATAAGCGCAATGGGGCCGTGTTTCATCTCCCCGCCAGGATAGCCTTCCGCATGGATGTAGGAAATTTCTTTGAGTTTGAGTGCCCCCTCCAGAGCTATGGGAAAGCTGGCCCATCGGCCTAAATAGAGGAAGTGTGAAAAGGACACAAATTGTTGAGCGATCTCCTCGATCTCCTTTGCCCGCATTAGGATTTTTTCCATCTTATGAGGGATGCGCTGCAGATCTTTCATCAGCATAATATTGTCTTCAGGCGAAAGGGTGCCTTTGACCTTTGCAAGGCGAATAGCCAGAAGAGCCAGGGCCGCCATCTGGGCTGAAAATGTCTTTGTCGCTGCAACTCCGATCTCAGGACCGGCATGTGTCAAAAGAACGCCTTGAGCCGTGCGGCTTATGGAAGAATTCTTTACATTACAGATAGCCAGTGAAGGATTGTTTTTCTCGATTATAGAGTTAAAGGCTGCAAGTGTATCAGCCGTCTCCCCTGATTGAGAAACGGGCACAGCCAGCGTGTGGTCATCCAGGATATAATCCTCATAGCGGTATTCAGAAGCATAGACGACATCCGCAGGAACTCCGGCTAACGTCTCTATAAAACACTTCCCCACTAATCCTGCATGATAGGATGTACCGCATGCGATGATGATAACCCGTTTGACCGTCCGGAGAGTGGACTCAGATACTCCAATTTCCTCCAGAAAAACCTTTCCCGTATCCAGAGAAAGTCTGCCGGAAAGAGTGTCGCGAATAACCTGAGGCTGTTCGAATATCTCCTTGAGCATAAAGTGTTTGTACCCTTGTTTTTCGACCATTAGAGGCGACCAGGAGATGTGTTCAGCATTCTTTTCCAAAGGATTTCCTTCAAAATCCGAAAAACGGACAGAATCAGGCTCTACAATGGCCATCTCACCATCTTCCAGAAAAATGATCTCTTGAGTATGGGGCAGAAGAGGATTGAGGTCAGACGAGATGAAGTTCTCTCCCTCACCAAGACCTATGACCGTTGGTGGACCGATCTTGGCCGCAACAATTCTATTCTTTTCTTTTTTGGACACTACAGAAATGGCAAAGTTTCCCTCGAGCTCTTTTACTGTTTTCTGTACGGCTCTTTCCAGGGAATCGTCAAAATATTTTTCTATGAGATGAGCGATGACCTCTGTATCGGTCTCTGTGACAAATTTGTGTCCTTCATCTCTGAGGGTTTTTTTTATTTCCAGATAGTTCTCGATAATTCCATTGTGAACAACGACAATCGAATGTGTGCAGTCCCGGTGAGGATGGGCATTTTCCTCAGATGGCCGGCCGTGTGTGGCCCAACGAGTGTGCCCAACGCCGTATGTTCCTGTGAGTTTTTCCTCTTTTAGACTCTCCTCTAGTATCTTTATTTTGCCTTCAACTCTCCGGATTTGAACATCTTCGCCATTAAGAACAGCGATCCCGGCAGAATCGTATCCTCTATACTCGAGTTTTTTTAATCCTTCAATAAGAATTGGAACAATATCCTGATTTCCGACATATCCAATGATTCCGCACATTGTTATTTCTGTTTTTTCCTGGCCCAATTCTTCCTTTCAATCTGTTTGCTCCTCTCTACTGCCAGGGATCCTGGAGAGACATTCTTGGTGATCGTAGAGCCCGCTCCCACATAGGCTTTTTTCCCCACTTTGACAGGAGCAACAAGTTCCACTCCAGACCCGATAAATGCCCCCTCATCGATAATCGTTTTATTCTTTGTTTCTCCGTCATAGTTGCAGCAAATGGTTCCGGCTCCAATATTGACGCCTTGTGCAACCTCAGAATCTCCCAGATAGGAGAGATGCCCCGCCTTTGAACCTTTGCCGAAAACCGTATTTTTCATCTCTACAAAATTTCCGACCTTTGCGCCTTGTTTAAGGATTGAATTGGGACGCAATCGAGTAAATGGGCCTATTTGTACGTCTTTTTCTAGAGTACTCTTCTCGATCACAGTTGAAGTCAGCACCTTTGTCCGGTCACCAATTTTGGAATCGATGATGTGAGAAAACGGGTAAATTTTACAGCCTCTGCCGATAACCGTTTTTCCTTCGAGTATGACTGAAGGATAAAGAATTGTGTCTCCCCCGATCTTTACATCAAAATCGATCCAGGTTGTCTTGAGATCGTACACAGTAACACCGTTGGCAGTCAGGGACTCAATCTTTCTTTTTCTCAGGACATCCACAGCCAGTGCCAACTCATACCGGTCATTAACTCCAACCACTTCCTCTCTAAAACCGGTCTTAAATTTCCCTACTTTCATCTCCCCGAACGACATAATCTCTATGATATCTGTAAGATAATATTCTCCTTTTTTATTCTTGTTCGATATTTTGGGAAGAGCACGAAAGAGATCTTTAATATTGAAGAGATAGATGCCAACATTGACTTCTTTTATTTTTTTTTGGACGGGTGTCGCGTCTTTTTCCTCGACGACAAAAAAACCGCCCTTTTCGGTTTTGAAAACTCTCCCGAATCCAAAAGGATTCTCTGGCTCTGCCGTCATGAAGGTTAAAGAATTATTCATCTTCTGATGAAATTTCAAAAACGGTCTCAATGTTTCTGTTCTAATGAGAGGAAGGTCTCCATTCATCACAAGAAGGTCTTCCCCCCCCTCTTTACTGAGCACAGATTTTGCCGAGAGGACGGCGTGCGCAGTTCCTTTCTGCTCTTCCTGCACAACACAGTTAATGTGATCTCCAGAAGTCTCGGCTTTTACGGAATCCTTTTGGTAGCCGACAACGATGTGAATTTTTTCCGGTTTTAGCCCGGAGACAGAATCCAGAACAATCTGGAGCATGGATTTCCCCAAAAGAGTATGGAGAACCTTTATTTTCTCTGATTTAAATCTGGTTCCCTTCCCCGCAGCTAAAATTAAAGCATGAAGACTTCTTTTCATTCCACCCTTATAACGAGTTTAAATTTTTCGTCTTCTTTAAAAGAACTAAAATCTTCTTCATTCTGAGCCAAAATGGCAAAATAACTATCAAGCGCAACAGCGCTCTCCAAATACTCTAAACACTTCTCAGGCTGGTCTAACTGACAATAGACAGAAGACAAAAGATAAAAGACTTTTCCTTCTTTTGGTTCCAGAGACTGTGCTTTCATCAACATTTTTAGAGCCTCATCATACTCTCCGTGGTTGGCTTTGAAGATTCCATTCTGGTAATAATCATCAAACGATTTTAATGACACTGCATCTTTTTTCATATGCCGACCACAGATTTTAAGATATATATTGGCACGGTCAACAAGTTCATTTTCAGAATCATGTTTTTCCAGAAAGGCGCCAAGTAAATCAGACGCTTTTTCATAATTTCCCTTATGGAAAACCTTCATAGCCTGCTCAAATGCAGTCAAAGCTTTCATGTATAGGTCTTTCCTCGCTTTCTCTTTTTCACTTGGCACAGTTTATCTCCCTCATATTGAAATATTTGTTAAAGCAGGTTATATCAGAATCATAC
>JAUWVG010000088.1 GCA_030617525.1 Candidatus Aminicenantota bacterium
TATTCTTTTCAACTCATAAAATTACGACATCCACGCCATCTATCATAGATATTGCTCCAACAGTGCTCGAACTTTTTGGAATCAAGCCCCCCGGACACATGGATGGCAAGTCTCTTATTGAAGGAACAAAAAAATGACCGATTTAAACAGAAGAGATTTTCTGAAACTGGGCCTGACCGCCGGATCTCTAATGGCTTTGGGGAAAGGCTCACATCTCCTTTCGAATGGATCCGGGAAAATCGATACTGAAACAAAAGTTATTATCCTGGGACTTGATGGACTGGACCCTCATCTTATGAACATGTTTATGGCTCAGGGAAAACTGCCGTCTTTCTCCCGTCTTCGCAGCCAAGGAGATTTTAAACCTCTCCGCACCAGCGACCCCCCACAAAGCCCTGTGGCCTGGTCTAATTTTATCACAGGGATGAATCCCGGAGGTCACGGAATTTTTGATTTTATTCACCGTAATCCGGAGACCTACATTCCTGCTTTTTCGGGCACTAAATCAGAAGGCTCCCTAAAAACTATCACGTTTGGGAATACCGTTTTCCCTCTATCCGGCGGAGAAATCATCAATCTTCGCAAGGGGAAGGCTTTCTGGCAAATTCTTGAAGACCATGATATCCCGGCCACTGTCTTCAAGATGCCTGCAAACTACCCCCCTGTGCCCTCCAAGCAGCGGACTCTTTCCGGGATGGGCACACCTGAGCTTCAGCTGGGTCACCCCAATCGTTTTCACTACTTTACGACAGAAGGAGCCGAAATCAATCAGGATCTCGGCGGCGGACAAGTTCATGATGTCTATGTGATTGGTAACCGGGTGGAAACGGCTTTGCCGGGTCCGGTCAATATGTTTAAAAAAGATCAACCCGAGTCCCAAATCGAATTCCAGGTGTACATCGATCCCGTTCATCCTGTGGCAAAAATTCAAATCCAGGACCATGTTTTTATCCTCAACAAGGGAGAATGGAGCGACTGGAAAAAAGTCCGTTTCAAAATGATTCCGACTCAGTCTGTGAGCGGGATCTGCAAATTCTATCTCCAGCACGTAGGTCCCGGATCGATTAAACTCTATGTTTCATCGATCAATATTGATCCCGAAGATCCGGCACTCCCCATATCGACTCCCAACAGCTATGTCAAAGAACTCGGGAAAAAATTCGGATCTTTTCATACTAAAGGGTTTCCCGCAGAATCGGCGGCTCTCGACCACGGCATATTTGATGAAAGCGAATTCCTGGCTTTAGAAGATGTCGTCCTCAAAGAAAGAAAAGAGATGTTAGATTACGAGCTCTCCAGATTCGACTCCGGACTTCTTTTTTACTATGTCTCCAGTACCGATGAAAGGCAGCACATGTTTTGGCGCCTCATGGATAAACAGCACCCCATGTATGATCAGAAGCTGGCGGAAGAATACGGGAAAACCATAGAGAATATCTACATCGAAGCAGATAAATTTGTAGATAAAGCTCTCGAAAAAACGGACAAGGACACCATTCTCATGGTCATGTCCGACCACGGTTTTACCTCCTACAGGCGATCCTTTAACCTGAATACCTGGCTCAAAGAAAACGGATACCATTCCCTTGTCAATCCATGGAAAGCTGGAGATGTTGGTTTTGATAATACAGAATGGGCAAGAACTAAAGCCTACGCCCTTGGTATCAACAGTCTCTATATCAATCAAAAAGGACGAGAGGCCGAAGGGATTGTTAACTCTGGTACAGAAATGGACAATCTCGTTTATGAAATTGCCCGCAAACTCGAGGAATTCACAGATCCAGAATCAGGAGAAAAGCCTGTTCTTAAGGCCAATATTTCAAAGGAGATCTATCAGGGGTCCTATTCAAACACTGCCCCTGATCTTATTATTGGCTATAACCGGGGTTACCGCGCCTCCTGGGCTACTCCATTAGGACAAATTCCCGAAAACATCTTAGAGGATAATAAACAGAAATGGAGTGGAGACCACTGTATGGCCTCTGAAGTTATACCAGGAATCATCTTCACCAATAAAAAAATTACAGCTGAGGCTCCGGCACTCTATGACCTGACGGCAACAATTCTTGAAGTCTTCGGCATAGAAAAACCAAAGGACATGATAGGGAATTCTATCTTTTAGGACAGAGGAGATAAATATGGGAAAGTCAAAAGTTAAACTCGAAAAAGATTTGGTAGACAAAGTCAAAAAATTTGCCGAAATATCGGGATATTCTTCATCCGAAGAATTCATCACACATTGTTTAGAAAAGGAAATTTCTAAACTCGAAGAATCCGACTCGGAAGAAGAAATCAAGAAAAAACTGAAAGGCCTGGGTTATATTTCGTAGGAATGATTTAAGAACTTATAATAACTAAAATGTGGATATTTAACACGATTATCGGAACAATATTTAAAATTCTCTTCCTCCCCTTCCAAAACATGAGCCCTTGGATTGGGATGATTTTTGTCTCCCTCCTCACCGGTCTCCTCATGCTGTTCATCTACAAATATACGTCCAACCAGGAAGGCATCAGAAAAATCAAAAACAAAATTAAAGCCCATCTCCTCGAACTGCGGCTCTACAAAGACAGCCTGAGCATTTCTTTTAAAGCTCAGGGAAGCATCCTTCGGGCAAACCTTAAATACATCGGATACTCCTCAAAGCCCCTTCTTGTTATGATTATTCCGGTCATACTGATACTCATTCAGCTCAATTTCTGGTTTGCTTACGATTCACTCAAACCCAATCAGAGCACCCTTCTCCGTGTTCAACTCAATGATGGCGTTCCTCTTTTGGACACTCAGGTCGAGATCAAAGCAGGCTCCGGTATTGTTCTCGAAACACCCCCCCTGCGAATCACGGACAGCAACGAAATCAACTGGCGCATAAGAGCGGAAGAGAACGGTGTCCACAAAATCATAATTACAGCTGACGGTTTGGACTACACAAAAAGCATCTCGGTCGGACAAAAAGACTTGAGCCGGATATCACCCTTAAGAACTCGAAAAAACTTTTTTAGAGAAATCTCCTACCCCACCGAATCTCCTCTGCCGAAAAATGCACCCATCAAAACCATCGAGATCTCCTATCCTCCAAGAACAATGAATTTTTTTGGTTTAAATCTCCATTGGCTCATCGCCTATTTTGCTCTATCCATCATCATAGGATTTTCCCTTAAAGGCTTCTTTAAAGTGGACATATAAAAGGAAAACTATTATGAACATTGACGAATTTAAAATGGAACGTATGCAGTCTAAATGGGAGTTTCACGTTGATTACAATCTCTCGGAGAGCGGCGTTTATCCCCTGACCTTCGAAGAACTCGTCCCAAGTGATAAACTGGAGGACATAAAAAAAACGCCTCTTGGGTATATCCAGACAAACGGCACAACAGGGCTTCGAGAAAGGATCGCTCATATCTATCCCGGCGCCAGTATCGAAAACATCTTGGTGACAACAGGCTCTGCTGAAGCCAATTTTCTCTTGATGTGGAAATTTTTAGAGCCTGGTGATGAGGCGCTGATCATGCTGCCAAACTACATGCAGATGTGGGGACTGATGAGATCTTTTGGCGCCAACATAAAACCTTTTTTCCTGAGAGCAGATCTAGATTGGAATCCGGATCTGACCGAGCTCAGAAATCTTGTCAGCCCAAAAACAAAACTTATCGCAGTTACCAATCCTAACAATCCTACAGGCGCTTTGCTGAGCGAAGAAGCCCGGAAGACAATCATTGAGCTGGCCGACAGCGTTGGAGCATGGATACTTTCAGATGAAGTCTATCAAGGAGCTGAGCTCGACGGCACAATAACACCAAGCCTCTGGGGCAGCTACAAAAAAGTCATTGTGACCAGCGGTCTGTCCAAGGCTTACGGACTGGCCGGTTTACGGACAGGCTGGATGGCGGGTCCGGCCGACACCATACAAGAAATCTGGGCCTATCACGACTACACCACGATCTCCCTGAGTGCGGTAAGTGACAAATTGGCCCGTATCGTCCTCGAACCCGAAAACAGAAAAAACATTCTCAATAGAACACGAAATATCCTCAATAATAATTTCCCAATTATTGAGGAATGGTTTCAAAGACAGGGTGACATTTTTGACTATATTCCTCCAAAAGCAGGTGCCATCGTTTATCCACACTATTCTTTAGACTTCAATTCAACAGAATTGTGCGATAAACTTCGCATAGAAAAAAGTGTTCTCCTCATTCCCGGCGATCATTTCGAAATGGACAGATACATCCGCTTTGGCTTTGGCGATAAAGAGAATTACCTCATAAAAGCCCTCAATCGTGTGGAAGAAGCACTAAAGGAAATAAAAAGATAAACCGTTCTCTTCCAATATGTATGGGCCATACACTGAAATGGCCTCGCTACTATTCAGATTTTTTCTTATTTAATTTCTTTTTGAACTCATTCTTAAAATCATGGTAATGGGGATGCTTACTTTCCAATTTTATTGAACCAGACAATTTCTGAGAGTGTTTTTCTTTTTTTCTCTTTGGAGGGCCTAGATTCACAGTACCCAATTGACAAAAGAGAGACAATTTTATACTTCCTGGGGATATTCAACAGTTTTCTGGTTTTTCTCGTACTGAACCATCCAATCCAGCACGTTCCCAATCCTAACTCCTCTGCCTGAAGCACTATATGTTCACCCGCAATTCCCATATCGATAAAGTAATAGTGGATGCCTTGGATCTGCTTTCCTATTCTGTTTGCGACAACATCCAGTTTTGCCAGCATCACGATGATAACCGGAGCTTTTGCTGCAAATTTGGTTTTGGAATAGATGCCGGAAAATACCTCATCAGTAAATTTTCTTTTGAGTTCAGGTTCATCAATAACCAAATACCGCCACGGCTGAACATGATCGGCAGACGGCGCCATCCGAGCCGCTTCTAGACAAGTGAGAATCTTTTCTCTTTCGACAGGTTTTTCCAGGTACTTTCGGATACTCCGTCTGTTCTGAACAAGCTGCTGAAATGATTTTTTCATAGTTTTTTCAAAGTTATTAATCCGGCTCTCTCAAGAACACGAAAAAAAGAAAGGACATCCTGGAGTTCAACCGGTCCAAATTCTGCAGAAACGGCCTTTTTGATGTCTAAAATACTCCTGTAGCCATCAACAAAATTTAAGGCCTCGTATGAAGTATACCCTGGAAGTTTTATCTCCTCTAAAGCTTCTTCACCTAGTTTTTCAGCAAGCCAATCCGATTGAAGAGGACCGACAAAATTCTCATCTCGAAGTGGGACTATCCGGCTTAGGGTTTTCTCCTCGGCACTCAGTTGGATGGTTTGGGGTTTGACACCAAATTGCTGGCTGAGGTTTTTATAATGCTTCTGTGCTTCTATCTGAAAGGTAGAACGCAGAGTTCTTAGGTTTCCGGTAGAATTTTCAATCCATTTTTTTGCCTGGTCATCACCGGCAAATACAACAGTTGACAGGACAGACTGCATCTCTCTTTTGGCGGAGTGTTCGATGACATTTAAAACCTGTTTGTACAAATTCAGCAGCTCGTCCGGATTTTTTGCGTCCAACATTAAACCTAGACTGTCATAATAATCGGAAGAAAGCCGTGCAAAACCATTTCTTGAAATAATTCTAGACATATCCTTGGCTTCCCTCTCCGCGGCATGGGCCATATAATAAGATGCCCCCAGAGCAATAAAGCAGACTCGTCGCAGTTCGGACGCGTCTACCTTGTCCATCGTGTCGAGATTTGTATGATGAAATATATCCCCATGCCCAAGCATTACAGATGGTGTCCTTAAGGCTCCATCGTTAAAGATATAGTGATCACTCCCACCTCCAAAGGGCAGGACCCTGTAAGCAAAAGGATGTTGGCTTCCACGTTCACTTTTCAAGTTCAAACTCTCAGCCAAAAGTGTAAAATTGACAACCACATCGTTCAGATAGCTGGGCATGGAATCAGGAGTACATGTGATATTGAAAGTGCCTCCAGTCAAATGCAGGTCCTCTCCAATCATATCGCAGTTGATGACAGCTAATGTGCTGCGAGTTCTCTCAAGATGAGCCTTGATATAGGGGTATGTTCCTGCAAATTCCGGGACCCAGAGAAATCGAATGGTCCTCCTTGGCTGTTCAACAAGGCCCGAATCCACCATTTTTTTTAATGCTCTTGCCATCTCCAGCATGCCTCCGCTGCCGCTGGCATTATCGTTAGCACTTGGAAGAGGATGGCAAAGATGGCCGATAATCATCACTTCAATCTCAGGATTTGTGCTTCCCTGAAGGGAGGCTGTGAGGATTTCAACCTGAGTTTCGTAATATTCAGCTTGGACTTTGGCCCTAAGCATAACCTTTTTTCCCTCATCCAGCATTTTCTTGAGTCGCCAGCCCTGGTTTTTTGAAACATTAAATCCGAATCCGATTTTATCCCGTTCCTCCCAGGTTGGCCAGATGGCGGTGTAGCGAATCATATTGGGATATCCAGGCCGGACATCGGGAGGATACCATGTGACCACCCCCAACGCTCCTCTTTTAAGGACTGCCTCTCTCATCACATCACCCGTATAAGCGGTAGCAAGGACGATCTTCCCCAGGACATTTTTTTCCTGATATGACCTCTCTCCAAGCCCAGTCCCGACATCTACCAATTCAGCTTCGACATCGGCCGCATTGCTGTGTTTCACCAAAGTCAAAGGAATCTCCTCATACGAACAAAGCTGCTGCTTTTCCGGAGCCATCATCCACAATTCGGCACTTTTTGCTCTCCACCCTATCGGCGTTCTATAGGTGTAAGAATAAGTGGATCCGTTTGACGGCCAGCCTTCAATTGAGGCGTCCGTGTATCCCATCTTTTCCAACTCGCCTTTAATCCAAACTGCAGAATCATGCCACCCTTCTGAGGCTTGGATACGATCAAATTGAGAAATCCGTTCCGTATATTTATAGGCGATTTCTCCAGATATTTTCTGGACTAATGCCTGGATCAGCTTCTTCTCTGCCAGAGGTTTTTCACTTGCCCAAAGCCCACTCCCTACAAATACACCGATCAAGAAGAATAGGGTTATCTTTTTCATTTTAGGCATAATCTCCCTCCCTCATTTTTTTTCTAGAAAATATCCGCATGAGTATTCGAGAAGACCATTTCTATTCATATATCACAATTCGCAGAGAATTGAAAAAATTAAGGGAATGCTATAAGCTTGAGAACCAGGGATGAAACAGAATTTAAGAGCCGATGCATTAGACATTTTTCAAGCAGGACTGCGCTCCGTTGACTCCTTTTCTGCTGTCCAAACGCATTTTTTCCTCGAAAAGGAGGTTTTATCGGTCAACGGGAAAACATATCTTTTAAGTGACTATGATAATATCTATGTATTAGGAACAGGAAAAGCCACAGCGGCAATGGCCCAAGCTGTCGAAGAGGTTCTATCAAAGCGGATCACAGCTGGTTTTATCAATGTCAAATATGGGCACACACGTCCAGTAAAATATATTACAGTCCATGAAGCGGGACATCCGGTTCCTGATGCTGCCGGCCTTCAGGGCAGCGAGCAAATTATCCGTTTGCTCCAATCCGCTGGAGAAAAGGATTTAATCATCTTTATTGTTTCAGGGGGAGGTTCCGCATTGCTGCCTTCTCCGGTCCAGGGATTGACTCTCAAGGACCTCCAAGAAACGACCCAAACATTACTTGAGGTAGGGGCCAATATCGATGAGATTAATATCATCCGAAAGCACCTTTCCCGGCTCAAAGGCGGGCGTTTGGCAAAGCTGGCCTATCCAGCATCCCTCATCGCCCTTATCCTATCTGACGTTGTTGGAGATCATCTCGGAAGCATCGCTTCGGGCCCCACGGCCCCGGACGAAAGTACATAT
>JAUWVG010000228.1 GCA_030617525.1 Candidatus Aminicenantota bacterium
TGAGCTGAGCACCGCGAAGGGCTGCGACATAACCACCAGGTCCGCCTCCTAAAATTGCAATATCACATTTTTCGTCCATTGTTCCCTACTCTCCTTAATGGTGGGCGTATTATATCTTTTCCCACATATATAGAAAAGCCCTCTCTTGAATCTATGAAGAAAGGGTTCAAGGGTTCAAGGATTCAAGGATTCGAGTGACTTGTGTAAGAATCATAAAGAAAGGGTTCAAGGATTCAAGGATTCGAGGGGTCGAGTGACTTGCCTAAGAATAATGAAGAAAGGGTTCAAGGGTTCAAGGATTCAAGGATTCGAGTGACTTGCCTAAGAATAATGAAGAAAGGGTTCAAGGATTCAAGGATTCGAGGGGTCGAGTGACTTTCCTAAGAATAATAAAGAATGGGGTCTAGGAGTCAAGGGGTCAGGGATTTGAGCAAAGAATATTTAAAAAGAATAAAAAAAGGAGTCCAGAACCCTAGAATCCTTGAATCCTTTGCATAAACTGCATCAACTAATCGGGAGGAGAGCTATAAATAAGAGTGAATATCAAATCACGGAAATGTGAAAAGCTTACAGTTTTCCTTTAATTCTTGACAGGCCAAAGTAAAAAAGTCATAAATAATAGGATTGACCTTAATTTTTAGGAGTAAAAGTCTGAGAAGCATTTTCTATAAAATATTTCATGTTTTTGTTCTGTTTCTCTTTTTTTCCCTTTTAAATTCCTCCATATTCGCAAATGATTTTGGCACAATCTGGGGGATATGCCAGGATTCTACAGAAAAACCTCTTTCGCAAGTTGTTATCCTATTCACACATCTCCACCAGGAATGGCAGGATTCTCTTCAATCCGATGAAACGGGGGCTTTCCACATTACCGGACTTCCTCCGGGCAGATACTCCATTCAGTTCGAAAAAGAGAATCTCCAGACTCAGGTCATACAGGATGTCCCTTTAGAGCCTTCCCAGACACTCTATGTCGAAGTGGTCTTTTCAGCAACATCGGACAATCAGACGGCACCCCGGATTTTGGCCATCGATTATATGAACAATCTTCATCAAACAATTTTGAACGAATCTCAAATCCATTCAAGCCCATCGGCCCACAATGTCTGGTCTCTCATTGAAAATCAAGATCTCTCCGCCACAACCAATCGCATCGATGTGGGTGGTCTTTGGGGAGATCAACCGGCATTGTTCGGTGCACGTGGAAACAGTTCATGGACACAGAATGTTTACATGCTTAATGGGATGGATGTTACGGATCCATACTGGTCAGGAATGCCTCTCTTTTACCCGGATTTTTTCAGTCTCCAGTATTCTCAACTCACCAACGCCGGACACCCTTCATTTGCCATGTCTCCAGGGGGACATTTTCACCTTTTGACAAGGCAAGAATCGTCTACCTTCACAGGAAGTCTCAGCACATTTTTCATACCAAAAAGCTTCCGGAGTACGAATGTCACACCTCTGGTGGAAAGAGAAGGAATTTTTGAAAGCCACACCTTTGATTATTTTACAGATGGAAATTTCCGGATTTCCGGACCTATCGTACCGGGAAAACTCAATTTCTCAACATCAGCATCTGTCTATAGGATAGGAAGAGATCTGGCCGAGTTCGACATAACAGACAAAAGTTCGGTGGTTGCAGGTTTATTCAGCTTAAAATACCAGATGACCAATAGTTATTTCCGTTTTCTATGGACAGGTCAGACCATTTCTTCACCAACTTATGGAGCCGGCAGAAACATTCCTTTCTCCTCAACAAACAATAGAAAAGATTTGTACAATATCCTTCAGTTGATTTGGCACGGCCGTCTTGGAAATAAACATGTCTTACAGGCAGGTTTGAGCTTCGCTTTCGGAGATCAGCAGTCTAATTTTCAGGTCGGCAACACATCCAGTTACACTTCCGAAATATTCACACTCGAACCCAGCGGCACGGCCCCTTTTGCATCAGATAATACTAGGCAAACGATGAGCTTTATGCTCCGGGGCGAATCTCTGCTGCCCGGTATTTTAGGAGCTTTGCACAAGCTGCAGTACGGATTCCAACTGAAATATGGATATGCCTCCTCACTTATCAATATTTATGATAATCAACATCTCTTCACCTTAAATGACCAGCCCCTCCAAATCGTTTTGTTCAACACTCCGGTTCTTCACAGGGAAGCAGCCTATCATTTAAATTTTCATCTCCAGGAAGCGATGACTTTTCCCAATTTTGTTTCTCTGTATTTCGGGCTCAATGTTGCCATGAGTAAGGGTTGGAACCCCAATGCCTTTGCCTCCCAGAAACCGATACATAAGATCGACTGGCTCAACCTTTCTCCTCGATTCGGTCTCACAATTCCTCTGACTGGCACAAAGACTTCCGTCATAAAATTCTCTGCGGCACGATACTTTCATACACTTCCCCTTCATTATCTCACATATGGAAATCCCGATGCCCTCGGCGGAGAAATCTTTGCCTGGAATGACGAGTCTTCTGATAATATCTTTCAATCTGATGAGATTGGACTTCTTCTCAGAAAGGAAGGCCCTCTTTATTCAGAGATCGATCCGGATCTCAAAAGACCGTATACCGATGAACTCTCTCTCGCCTACGTCAACTCCTTTGGTCCCGGCTGGACGCTCACCGTCTCCGGATTTTACCGGAGAACAAAAAACCTGGTCGAAACAACCAATACGGGAGTTCCTGACTCTTCATATGAAGAGGTTGAAATCCAAGACATTGGAGATGATAGGATTCCAGACACACATGATGATCTGACATTTACTGTTTACAATCAAATTCCAGAAAGCCAGGGGCAAGATTTTTATTTACTCACCAATGCCGAAAATGATTCCAGAATTTCATATTACTACGGTCTCGACCTGATTTTGTTGAAAAGATACGGTAAAAGATTGACATTCTTCCTTTCTCTGACGGCCGTCAACGCAATCTGTATGACAAATCCGGGAAACACAGAATGGGAAAATGATGATGGTGTTGTCGGAGCTCTTTATGACAATCCGAATACGCTGATCAATTCAAAAGGAAATCCACGATTCGACAGAGGTTACACGGGAAGGCTCGGCCTAACTTATCTGGCTCCCCTGGGCCTTAAGTTTTCGGGTATCATAAAGTATTACGACGGCCAACCATTCTCGAGAAAAATCATTGTCACAGGAATGAATCAAGGCCCCTTTTATATCCAAGCCCATCCCCGGGGGAAAGCCAGATACGAATATAACAGAACCATTGATATTAGAATTGAAAAATTTTTCAATATCGGGAAATCAAGATTACGGATCATCTTAGATGGTTTTAATATGACGAATAGATCGCTAGCGACAGAAGAAAATGAATGGACAAGCTTGGAATTCCCTCTCCGTTACGCGACAGAAATCCAATCCCCGCGTGTCTTTCGGTTAGGAATTGCCTATGAATTTTAAATTTAAAAAAAAAATTCTTTGTCCTTTTCTTATTCTCCTTTCTTTAAATCTTTTCACAAATACCTTTGCCCAAGAGATCTTTATATACCGACCGAAACAGGAAAAAAACGCCCTGAGCCTGGAAAAAAAAATCACCATACACGGAGAACTTTTTGGACATCTCCAGTCGCCAAGCACTTTTCCCAGTTTCAACGATATGTCCGGATCCAAAGACCGCTGGAATTTTGGTTTCCAGAACATCATTTATTTTACTCCATCGACACGATTTATTGCACAACTTGTCACTCACGATAACGGCCATCAGAGAACAAAATTTGACTGGCACTTTTCCCTAAGACAGAAGGTTTGGGACAATCTTGTTTTCATCATCGGGCATGACAGCAACCATGATTCTGATCATGAAAGCCGGAGAGGTCAAAGTATGTATTTTCTCAATCGCAATTATATCGGCATCGGGCTTCCTTTCGAAACTGGAACCTTTTATATCGAACCATTTACCTGGTTCTTTCATAATTCCAATCAGAGGAGCTATCTCGATATGTCCGGAGAAGAAATGAAGCAGGAATTCGGGATAAAGTTGGGGTACTGGTTTGAAAACGGCGTGGGCATACACGGCCAGATTATTGCACAAACTGACAACCTGCTTGCAGCAGCCCAGACCTATATGGCCACCATGTTCATACGCATTCGGATTTTCAAACCACTGGAGATATCCCTTGGCTCAAGCATCTGGAAGGACATCCGGGAAAGCAACCTGGGAAACAAGGACATATTCTACAAATTTATGTGGGGAATTGTCGTCCCCTTTTGATCATCTTGACAACATAAGGATGTTGTGTTCAAATTCTGTCTCTTCAAGGCAATAATGATTAAGAATCATAAAAAAAGGGGTCTAGGAGTCAAGGGGTCAAGGATTCGAGTAAAATTTTAAGAATTATGAAGAAAGGAGTCAAGGATTCGAGTGAAATTTTAAGAATTATGAAGATAGGAGTCAAGGGTTCGAAGGGTCGAGGGATCGAAAGATCCGGAACTCTAGAATCCTTTGGATTTATATTCATTATTTTTTTTATCCTGTCCGTACATCCTTCCTATACGCAGTCCATCGATGGCTATCCAAACAAAGACTGCCTCAAATGCCATGATAAGCCTGAGATCTCTCAGACACTCACAAATGGGCGCACACGCTCTATCCACGTCGATCCATCAAATTGGGCTCAGGACATTCATCAGAAAATCGGAATGACCTGTGTTGACTGTCACGTCCAGGCAATCCCCTCTCTCCACTTAAGGCAAGGCTTTAAAAAAGTAGACTGTGCGAGCTGCCATCCAGAGGAAGAGGAAGAATTCACAAAAAATATACATTTTGAATACAGAGATGTGACACCGGAAAAAAATCTCCCCCAATGTTATGACTGTCACACTAAACATTTTGTCCTCCTTCACGATCATCCAGAATCGTCAATTCATGAAAATAATATTGGCAAGACTTGTGGAATCTGTCATGCCGAAGTTGAAGTCAGAGGAATTTTCAAGGGGATGTCTCTCGGAAAAATATCCGGACACCG
>JAUWVG010000343.1 GCA_030617525.1 Candidatus Aminicenantota bacterium
AAGTTGAGCGGTGACTTTGACATTTTTATCAATAACTCCATGCTGGAAATGGTCTATCCATTGGCCAATCTATCCGTTTTCATCTGTCATTTTCCCGAGAGAGAAAGATCCCGTTTTTTCCATGTGGATAAATACACAGAAATAATTTTCAACAGCCTCTATACTTCCAGATGGATAGAATCCAGATGGAATTTGACTCCTCGGTTTCATCTCTATCCACCGGTGGACATGGAAGATACGAATGAGGACAAAGAAAAAAAATCTATCATCCTCTCAGTTTCCCGTTTTGACCCAGGGGGAAATAAACAGCAGCTTGAAATGATCAAAGCATTCAAAAAGCTCGTCAAACAATTTCCGGAACGTATCAGAGGATGGAAACTTGTTCTTGCCGGGGGAAGCGTGGTAGATAATCCCTATATTGCTAAAATTTATAGATACTTGGCGAGATTCCCTTCCCTCGATGTCGAAGTGCAAATAAATGTCCCCGAAGACGAGCTCCGAACAATTTACCGGCGTGCCAAAATATTTTGGCATCTATGCGGTCTGGATCAGAAAGATCCTGCAAAAGTGGAACACTTTGGAATGAATATTGTCGAAGCCATGCAGAATGAGTGTGTGCCAATTGTATTTAATGGCGGAGGTCAGACTGAGATTGTGGAAGAGGGGATTTCAGGTTATCTTTTTGCAGATGAAAAAACTTTGTTGAACAAAACAATAGAGCTCTTGAATAAACCCGATAGAATGCTTCAACTGAGCAAAAATGCCTATGAGAAAGGGAAGCTGTTTCACGTCGATATTTTTGTAGAGAAAGTGAAGATTCACTTCAGGCAGCTTCTTAATGACTATCTTCTATTTTAAAGTGTCGAATGCTTTTTTGTTATCACTGGCTTTAAAGACAAGGAGAGTTTTCTCCATTCCAGCCGAAGATCCATAGCAGTTTTCGATGTCGATGACGGCGTTCCCAAGGAGTGCTCCAATTTCAGCGCCAGCTCCGATACGGTCATCGATAAGAACCGTGACCACCTGATTTGTTTTGACTTCATATCCCAATGCTTTGAGGCATTTCTCTGCTTTTTTATTGTTGGTCGTCAAGATAAAAAAAACACCTTTTTCCTTTCCGGAATAGGCCCTCAGTGCTTTCAAATTGACTCCTGAATTTGCAAGAGTTCCCAAAACACGGCCTAATATGCCGGGTTCATTCGGTGTTATGACTTCGAGTTCAGTTTCTTTCTTGACGTTGTGCACGATCTTTCTCCTTTTAAACGAAACATTATACCAAATTCAATCCATGAAACCAATTCAATTCCGATTCAATGAGCGATACTTGAGAAAAAAGATTGTTTTTTTTCTCCATGAGTTTGTATAATTTGTTAAAATCTTAGTGAGAGAAAAAGACGAATGGATATAAAAGTAGCTATCATCGATAATTCCATCGATCCTTCAATCTACCAACCGGTGAAACATTGGGCCTCTTTCCTTGATATTCAGTGGCAGGCTTTCAGAGCTAGTGAGGGGTGTCTTCCCAATCTTAATGAGGATTTTACACATTTAATTTTGACGGGTTCAGAAGCTTCCATTTTAAACAGAGAAGCTTGGGTTGAAAGAGAAGTTGAGTTAGCTCAGGATGCTGTAGATAAAGGTTTGGCTGTATTTGGAAGCTGTTATGGTCATCAAATACTGGCCCTCGCTCTTGCTGGCTCTCAACATGTGAGACGTTGTGCTTTTCATGAGATTGGATGGTTTCCCATAAAGATAACGAAAGAGAGCTCCCTTCTTGGGAAAAAAAGAATCATATATGCTTTTTCTTCTCATTTTGATGAAGTTTTCAATCTTGGGGAGAGCTTCACCGTTTTATCCACATCAGAGAATTGTGAAATTCAGGCGTTTCAGTGGAAAGAGAAACCTGTCTGGGGTTTGCAGTATCACCCCGAGATCACTGTGCAAGAGGCAATTCAGTATATACAGAGCAGTGCTGCCAAGAGAGAAAAGAGAGCGTCCTTCTATAATGATGCCCTTGATTTGACACCGAAAGATTCAGGTTCAATTTACAACATCATATCGAAATTTTTTGAGTAGCTTTCCTATGAGTTGCTGAAAAGATATTCTCCTTGACAAATACCGTCAAGTTTTATAAAAATTTACTTAGAGTATTATCTATTAAAAATAAAATTTGCGGGAGGCGGCGGAATGAAAAATAAAAAATTCGTCTTTGTTGCCATCGGGATTCTTGTCCTTTTAACGATCAATTCTTATGCTGAGACGAAGAAGCTAAAAGAAATCGGACGGTTCACTCTGGTTCGGATAAAAGGGGAAGTTCCCACATCAGAAGTTATGAAAATTCTTCTGGAAAAATATGCCGGGGATATCAAGTATGGATTCGATATTGCCGGCTATGGTGATCTTTATCTTCCTTTTCTCGAGCAGATCAGATCTGGATCTGTCAAGGAAAAAAGCATGGCTGTAGGGGATAAATTCATGTGGATGCTCTTTCGTTCTAAAGGCAAAATCAAAGTCGTTAAGGACTTGGAGTGGGCAGGCAAAGCCCCTCTTCCAGTCTATACCTTTGTTGTGAATAAGAACTATAAGAATTATGAATTTGTTATGCCTAAACCCTGTGGAAACATCTCGTTGGTGGGGATTGAGGAAGTGATCCCGGATGCCGTTTGTTCAATCACAGTCACTCCGGTCAAAATGAACGTTAATGATGCGGTTACAGTGGACATGAGCGGATCCCAACATGCAAAATCCATGTCAGTGGATGTCTTTAATGGATCGGGCACAAAAGTCGCTTCAAAAACCCTGACTCCTGATTCCCCAAGGTGGCAAATGAGGTTGCCTGAACCCGGTGAATATGTATTTAAAGCCGGTGCTGTCAATATAGAAGGAACACCATCATCCAATTCCTGTGAAGCCAGGGCATATGTCAATTTTGCTCCAATATGCAATATCTGGACAAACTGTCTTCCATGTGAAGATTATGTGGGGCGACCGATCACTTTTGATGCTTCTAATTCAACCGATCAGGATGGAGAAGTCGTCAAAGCGGATTTTGAAATTACAGATGTGTCTGGTAATGTCCTCGATACATTGGTTGATTCAGATGCCCCTTTTGTATGGGAAAAAATCTTTGATAAACCCGGAATTTATACCATCACTGCTGTTGTGACCGATGATTTTGGAGCCATGTCCAAACCCTGCAAACTCGATGTCGAAGTGACGCAGAAGAGCTGGTTTTTCTTTGTTGAAGCCGGTCCTCTTTTTGCTCGTGGAAGCCATGCTTATTATGCGGCAGCGGGATTGGGAGTGAGCTGCTTTATTATCCCGGATGTTCTGGATTTTGTTCTGGGTGGAGGCAGTGCCATCTCTCTCAATAAAGCACCCTGGAAATCATTCTTCATGGCCAAGGCTTTGCTGAATATCCATGCCGGGAGGGCATTTTTTGGAGCTGGAGTCGGATTTACGACCAAAGTCAGAGAAGAAAGAACTGCGGATATTGATCTCATTGCCAACATAGGTTTTGATATTTTTAATAACTTTACATCAAAAGGTGCCGTATTTTTTGAAGGCCGCGGTCCGATCGGAGAAGACAAAACCTTTAAAAGACATCACAAATACATGCTGGGTTTCCGGTTTTACTTCTAGAAGACTAGAAAATACATTTAAAGCGAGAGAAATTTAGGGCTGGGGAATTTTTCCTGGCCCTATTTTTTTGAGAAGAAGAATGATTTATAATAGTACTGAAGGAAGCTTTTTAGGATGAAAATTGCTTTAATTGGTGCAAACGGCCAGCTGGGATCAGATTTGTCTAAAAATCTGGACAAAGATACAACTTCCATTCTCAATTATCCTGATTTCGACATCACAAAACCGGAAAGCATGGCAAAAGTTCTTCATGAACTAAATCCGGCGTTTGTCATAAACACGGCATCATTTAATCGTGTGGATGAATGTGAAGAGTTTCCACAGCAAGCCAT
>JAUWVG010000150.1 GCA_030617525.1 Candidatus Aminicenantota bacterium
TTTTTTGGGATTGGATTGTGTTTTTTATCGTATTCTGAAAAAGATTGCGATGGAGTGATGTCGCAAAATCTTCGATAGAAGCATGAACCAAAAAAGTGGAAAGACAGATAAAAACAAACAAAAATTCTTTTTTTTTCCCTATTTTTGGTCGGTAGATCCAGAAAATACACGAAAAAATGATGGAGGCTTGCAGGAAGACCAGCAAGGTGCTCTTGAAGAGAAAGAAATACAAAACAAAATAGATAAAAAAGAAGCTTAAAGGGAATAAGAGATTTTGTGTAAAAGAAGAAGCGAATCGCAAACTTGCCAGACTGCTGAAAATGATGACAAGAAAAAAGAGAAGGATGCTTAGATGGATCAACAAAAAGGAGGGATTAAAAGAAAAACGGAGTAAATTGAGATTGGAGTTGAGGACAAGACGAAATAGGGCTTCTTGAAAGAGAAAAAAAAGCGCAAAGGGGAAAAAGACAAAAACAGCGTTTGATGCCAGAGCCGGGAAAAAACGGCTTTTTGCTTTTTGTTTTTTGGATGGCCAAAAGAAGTAGATCAAGAGGTAACCAAAAATGAAGAACAGGCAAGCTGATGTGAGGAATATATCAGCAGGAGATTTGGTGAAATCCCAGAAAGAAAAAAAACCTGCTGTTGAAGGAGAGAAGACAGGGAAGGCCTGAATCCTTTCAAGATGGCTCAGGGGGAAAATTATCAATCTGATGCCAATCAGGATGGGGATGACGATCAAACCGGTGAGAGGCCTCCGTTTTTGCGTGGGAGGATAAACTTTAAGAGTGAAAACTAAAGAAAATACCAGAAAAATTCCAAATAACACATAAAAAAAGAGGAGAAAACTTTGCTGTCGAAAAGTGGTGTTTGCGGGCATGGGAGGGGAACTGAGCGTGACTGTTGATATGATCCTTTTTTCTTCATTTCTTAAAGGGAAAACAAGAGTCAGGATGCTGCCAGGGGAGCTTATTTCTCCGACAAATTCATCATCGTTACTGGAAAAGATTCGTTCATATCCTGACACGCCATCTTGAAAATCTATATAGGATATATCGCCGTTTTTTAGAAGATTTGTCTTTAGGAAGTGATATTCGGTGAGGTAGGGAGATTTGAGTTCAGGCTGGAAGGCCAATAGGCGATGAAAAATCACAAAGTTATCCGGTTGAACATGTTCAATATGGACTAAAAAGGATGATGCTTTGTTTTTAACGAGTTGGGACACCGGGTTTTCGCTGAGAGACATCAGGTCTGTGCGTGCTGTGAAAATGTCTTTGACATCAACCACATTTCCGAACCAAAGGAGCACTTTTCCTCTGTTGCTATAATATCCGGCGCCCTCAATCTCTGGATCTATGACAAGTGTTTTTAGGAGAGAAAAAACTTTCTTTTTATCTTCTGGAAATGGGGATGCATGAAGCAGGTTTTGGCGAAAATGCATTTCATCCAGGTTGTTCTGGAATTCTTTTTGGATAATCTGCTTTTTAATTTTCAGGTGCCTAAGGCTTTTTTCTTGATATTTTTCGGAAGCTTCCTTAGTCGGAAAAAATGAGAGGGACAGGAAGATGATAGAAAGGGAGAGACAGAAAAGAGAGCCTAAAGTAAGAATTTTGTGTTTTTTTACACGCTCAATAATTTTCACTTTCGGCCCTTATTTCAGAGATTTTCCATTCTTTTTTGACACCGTTTTTTGTCTCTTTCTGCTCATTTATGAAATAGAAAAAGACAAGAAATACATACATGTTGTTTTTTTTGTCTTTGAAAGACCATCTTGCTTTGATTATAAAGCTGTTATTCGATATCGAAGAGGGCTGCTGATTGGAAAAAAAACCGGAAGTTGAATAGGAGGTGAGTATCCGCCGGAAAAGAAAATAGGCCTGCTGGTTGGAGAGTTGGTCGGAAAATGAAATTGGCTGGGGAAGCGAGATGTTGACATTGCTTTGTGTTGACAATAGAGAATACAGCATTTTTGGGCTGTTTTGAAGGAAGGCCTGTTCAATGTTCTGGGATGTTGTGGAAAAAAGGAGGGAGAGTGCCGTAATGAGAGAGATAATGAGGTTTGCCACCTCAAAAATGATAGCACAGCAAAGAGAAAACGTAAAATCTTAATAAATCTATTTGGTTGGTTTTTGACTTCCCGTTTTCCGAGGCTTTGTTTTGGATTCGGTCTTTTCTGGACTGCTTTTTATTGCTTTGATTTCTTCAGAGATAATACCGGAGAGTTCTTCTTTGATTTTGTCAATTTTTTCAAGTTTGGATGCAATTCTCGAAAAAAGAGATTCCTGGCTCTTTATCCCTTCATTGATGAGAAAAGCCGCGCTTTCCGACCGGCTTCTGAAAATACCGGAATCCACCAGCATATTCAGCTTTGTATTACTTTCATCGTCTACGCGTATTGTCAGGACTGTATTTCTTGAGGATAAAGTCTTGTCGAGGATTTTTTTGATAGATTCAGCGGTTTTTGATGCAAATTTTTCAACTTGATTGCCAATATCCTCGAGGGTGTCCCTGTGGGCTCTTTTTTTATCTTCGGTTTTGGGCTCACTTTCTGTTTTCCCTGTTGTCATCTTATTTCTCCTAATGTAATATGTAATCATAATACAAAATACGTGATTACAGTCATTCTGTCAAGCATAGGTGTATAGAATTAGGGATTATAAGGATTCTAGGGGTCAAGGGGTCAGGGATTCAAGGGACTCGCTTAAAAATTATAAAGAATTAAAAGCTTGGAAGAGAGTTGCTAAAAAACTTATTGAATCTTAAAAAAAGCACTTGAACCCTAGAATTCTAGAATCCTTTGCATCTTAATTTGTTAGGATATTTGGACTATTCTTCTTTGGCCTCTTCCGGGGCTGCTTCAGGAGTCTCTTCTGTTTCTTCTTCAAGCTGTTTTGTCCGCTTTGCATCTTTCATGCTGCTGATGCCTGCAATCAGAGCAATAAGTCCACCAAAAAATAGAATTGGGGGTATAAACCCAAAGACGAGTTCATAAAACTCCTGCCACCAGACATATACAGCCAGGTACACGCCCCCTGCGACTGCGATAAGACCAAAGAGAATTGCTAAAAATTTTCCCATTCTTTTATCTCCCTAATTTAAAAAGAAGATTATCTTTTCCGTCGCGAATTATAACAAAACAAAATTAAGTTTAGCAACAATTTTTTGATGAGCGGTGGACGAAGAGAAGGTGTTGAGATAAAATAACTGAAATTGATAAGGAGGTGTTAGTATGAGTCAAAAGAATTGTTTAAGGATTGCGATCTTTTTTTTAATAGTTTTTGGATTCAGTCTCCCAATATTCTCTGCAGAAGATAATGGTCCGTTTACCGTGGGAACGATTACTGCAGAAGCAGGTGAAATCAAATCCGGCTATCTTCATGTCCCAAAAAAATCCGACCCCGGTTGTGAAATTCCGGTCACGATTATCAATGGATCGAAAAAAGGAAAAGTCCTTGCGCTGGTGGCCGGAGTTCACGGCTATGAGTATCCTCCTATACTGGCTCTCTACCGGTTGAAGCAGAAAATCGATCCGACCTCTTTATCCGGCACATTAATTCTGACCTATATTGCCAATCCTCCTGGATTCCAGAAAAGGATTGTTTACTATAATCCCTATGATTGGAAGAACTTGAACAGGGTTTTCCCAGGTGATCCCAATGGGACTTCGGCTTTGCGTATTGCACATGTCCTTGTTGAAGAGATCGTTAAAAAGTGTGATTGTCTCATTGATCTTCACTGTGGCGATGGAAATGAAGCCCTTATTCCTTACTCCTATTGGATGCAAAGCGGCGATCCGGAGATTGATGAGACAACTCGGGACATGGTTCTTGCGTTTGGACTCAAGTACATCATCATCGACCCATCCAGAACAAAGGATATCACTGATTCTAAATATCTGGGAAATACGGCTATCCTGCATGGCAAACCGGCCATCACAACCGAATCCGGATATCTTGGAAAGACAGATGAAATATCAATAAAACGCAATATTGATGGAATATTCAGTGTGATGCGGTTGTTCGAAATGGTGAATGGACAACCTTCGCCTGTTGAGGAGCCGATATGGATTGACAAGTATGAAGTCGTTTATTCGGATGTGGATGGCCTTTTCTACCCGCTCACGGAGATGGGATATTATGTGGAAGAAGGGGAAAAAATCGGCTATGTTATGGATTATCTGGGGGAAACTAGAAGAGTATTTCGAGCTCCTTTTACAGGCATCCTTCTCTATTTGATCCACACACCTCCTACCAGCAAAGGTGAGCCTTTATTTGAAGTGGGACGGATAAAAAAATGAGCTCAAAAAAGAACCTCCATTGAAGATCAAGTGCGTCATTTTCGATATGGATGGAACTCTGATCGACGCTCCCTATGACTGGCAGAAAATCAGATTGGATTTAGACACCCGAGGCAAACCGATTTTAGCCTATATCTCAGAACTTCAGGAGCCTGAAAGGTCTCTGAAGTGGAAGGTACTCGAAAAATATGAGCGTGAGGCTACCTTAAACGCCACCCTCAATAAGGGAATACTTGAACTTCTGGGTTTCCTGGAGGATTTGGGAATTGTAAGGGCCTTAGTCACGAACAATAACCAAAAAAATGTTTCCTATCTTCTGGATAAATTCAATCTGGTATTTGACTATGTCCTCACCCGGGAGAGGGGTTTTTGGAAACCCTCAGGGGCCCCCCTTCGAGAGGTCTTAAAGACATTCAACCTAGCTCAGGATGAATGTTGTTTGATCGGAGACTCTGAGTTTGATATACGGGCTGGAGTTGATGCTGAAATAACAAATATTTTCATCCTCAATCCCAAAAAAAAAGAATTCTTTGAGTCGAATCGGGCAGAGATGTTTGTGTCATTTGAGGACATACAAAAAAAAATTAAAAACCTGGCCAGTGATTCATGTCTGTCCTGATTGGAGCCCACAATCAGTCAGATATGGAAACTTATTGGATTCAATTTGAGTTTATAGAGTTGTGAGTCCAATATTTTTATGGAGGTTTGCCATGAAAATTCATAATTCATTCAGAAAATATTTTTTTCTGGGATTGTTTATCTCATTGTGTTTCTCATCCGTTCAAGTCTATGCGGATGGATTCATTATCCCTCAACCTCGGCGGGGTGAGCTGATTCCTCCGCTGAGTGTGAAATACCACCGTGTCGAAGTCAATATCCTGGGCCAGGTGGCGAAAACGACCATCGACCAGGTGTTCATCAACCACCACTCCAGGGATATTGAGGGCATGTATATTTTTCCTCTACCGGAGGGTGCCTCTTTATCTGAATTTTCCATGTATATTGGGGACAAGAAGGTTGATGGAGAAATCCTCGATAGAGACCAAGCCCGCCGTGTTTACGAAGATATCGTGCGCAGGATGAAAGATCCCGCCTTACTCGAATATGTGGGCCGGAACTTGTTTAGGGCGAGAGTGTACCCCATTCCTGCTCGAGGTGAAAAAAGAATTAAACTTTCTTATACGGAAATATTGAAATCTGAAGCCCGTTTTGTCCGATATCTCTATCCTTTGAATACGGAAAAATTTTCGGCGCGACCTCTTGAAGACGTGTCTGTGTCTGTGAATATCCGTACACAAATTCCGATCTCCAATGTGTATTCTCCTTCTCACAAAGTGTCGATAAGAAAAATCGAGAAGAACCTCGCCAGAGTTGGATACGAGGGTAAAAACATTAAACCCGATAAAGATTTTATCCTTTACTATTCTCTCTCTGAAGACGATATCGGATTATCGTTCATAAATTGGGGGGATGAAAAGGATAATTATTTTCTATTCATGGCCTCTCCTTCCTTTGTGAGCCCAAAAGCAAAAGTGATCAACAAGAATATTATTTTTGTTCTGGACAGTTCTGGAAGCATGAGTGGAAAAAAGATCATCCAGGCCAAAGAAGCAGCCCGATTCGTCATCAATCACCTTGATCCGGGCGACATGTTCTCTATGATCGATTTCGACGACGGAGTGGATTTTTTCTCTCAAAAGATGGTTTCGGCATCTAAAGAAAATATTGAAAAGGCGCTTCGTTTTGTGGAAAACATAGAAGACTCAGGAGGCACCAACATCAACGAGGCTCTCTCTGAAGGGTTGGGGCTGATCACTCAAGGGGAAAGGCCTTCTTATATCCTTTTTCTTACAGATGGGCTTCCTACGGTTGGAGTGACAGACACTGCCGCAATCCTAAAAAACATCAGCAGCGCCAATGACAAAAAATCCCGGATATTTGTTTTTGGAGTGGGCTATGATGTCAATACAGAACTCCTGGATAGGATATCTACGGGAAACCGGGGAACCTCAGTTTATGTGAGTGAGAATGACAACCTTGAGGTTGCGATTTCTCAATTTTATGAAAAGATATCTTC
>JAUWVG010000230.1 GCA_030617525.1 Candidatus Aminicenantota bacterium
TGGTTTTGAGGGCATAACAAAGGTCATCCCGAATAATTTGAGCATCACAACCCCAGACAACCGGAAATTCATAGAAAATGACGTGTTCGCCGTCGACAACGCTTTCCTGGATATGTTCACCTTTCCTTTGCTAAAAGGAGATAGTTCAACCGCCCTGATCGAACCATTCTCGTTGGTCATCACGGAATCTCTAGCTAAACGGATTTTTGGTGGCAAAGAGCCGATCGGTCAAGTGATTCGAGCCGACAATCAGTTTGATCTGACCATCACTGGCGTTATCGAGGATGTTTCCGACAATTCACATCTTCGATTCAACGCCCTGCTTTCCGTATCCACTTACCCTTCTCTTTACGGAAAAGATGTGTTCACCCGCTGGAGAGACAACTGGGTACCCCTTTATGTCTTGTTGGATCCGAAACAGTCTTTTCTTGAGACAAATAAAAAACTCCTCACTTTCTTAAAGAAATATCAGGGAGAGACAAGCCGAAATGAACTTTATCTCAGACCGCTGAATAGAATCCATCTCTATGCGGACGTCAATTGGGAATTTGCGGTCGTAGGAAGCATTAATAATATCTATATCTTTACTGCCATTTCGATTTTCGTCCTCATTATCGCCTGCATCAACTTTATGAACTTGGCCACGGCCCGATCGGCTGATAGAGCCCGTGAAGTTGGAATGCGAAAAGTCGTTGGTGCTCACAGATCTTCCTTAATCAGACAGTTTCTTGGCGAATCCTTCCTGACGGTTCTTTTTGCCATGGTCTTGGCCATTCTGCTGGCAATACTCCTGTTGCCCGAATTCAATCAGATTGTCAGCCGCCAGCTTTCGATCAACTTATTGAACAATTGGCCTTTCACTCTAGGGCTTCTTTTTTTAACCGCTTTTGTCGGAATATTTGCCGGCTTCTATCCAGCAGCAATCCTCTCTTCCTTCCGTCCTGTCCAAGTTTTGAAGGGAAAGGTTTCTTCCGGGGCCAGAAATATACTCATGAGAAAAATATTGGTCGTCTTTCAGTTCTCCATATCGATCGGAATGATCATCGGAACAACCATCATCCTTCAGCAGAACAATTTTCTGCTGAATACTGATCTGGGCTACAACACGGAACAGATACTGATTGTACCCGGAAGCGAATCTCCTGAAAAAGCTGAATCTTTCCGAACAGAACTCCTGAAAAATCCGAACATTCAAGAAGTAGGGATGAATGATTACATGCCTCATTCCTCTTCAAACTGGTGTACTGTCGCATGGGAAGGGGCAGGACCTGAAGAATACATGAAGATGAATGTCAATTATATAGATGAACATTTCATCCCTACCTATCAAATGTCTGTGGTTAAGGGCAGACCGTTCACTTCAAGCATGAGATCCTGGGAGGACAATGCAGTGATTCTCAACGAAACAGCAGCACGCCAGATTGGATGGGACAATCCCATTGGCAAAAGAATTGTATACAATGTGGACTACAGATCACGAGCCGTAGGAGGAGCGACGGTTGTCGGAGTGGTTAAAGATTTCCATTTCCTGTCCTTGCATCATACAATCGGGCCGATAATGATGAGACTTCTATCTAAAAACGTTTCCGGGCAGAACTATTCTGTGAAAATATCTACTCAGAATATCCCTAGAACCATTGCTTTCATAAAAAATGAATTCAGTAAGTTGTATCCAGATCGGATCTTCAGCCATCGCTTTTTAGATGAAGATTTTCAGCAGCTTTACTTGGAGGAGAAAAAGGCAGGTCGTGTGATACTCTATTTGGCCATCCTGGCTATTCTAATAGCCTCTATGGGCATCATGGGGCTCTCCAGCTACACTATTCAGCAACGCACCAAGGAAGTCGGCATCCGGAGAGTTGTCGGAGCCTCGGTGACCAACATCACCATTCATTTAACGAAGGATTTTTTAAAAATGGTGCTTTTGGCCAATATTTTGGCCTGGCCAGCCGGATATTTCGCCATGCAGGAGTGGCTAAAAAACTTTCCCTACAGGACAGGTATCAGCTGGTTAGTGTTTGTCTTGGCCGGATTGGGGGCTGTGCTTATCGCTTTTGGGACGGTCGTCTATCAAGCTGTTCATGCTGCCCGGGCAAATCCGGTTGAGTCCCTGAGATACGAGTGATTCAAATATTAAGCCTTTTCCTTCGTCTATTTTCCCCTAAAATGAAACAAAGCTCAGTCCGGCCAATAATCATTTTGATAATATCTCAATGAAAAAAATGATTACTTTCTCGGTGATTGCCCTTCCTTTATGACGATGTTTTGTACCGGCAGATAAAAAAAGCCCGTCCCCTTTTTCATACCTTATCTTCTGATCATCAAACTCAATTTCAAAAATCCCATCAAGTACATAACCATAATGGGATTTTTCACACCAATGTGGAGGCATACTTCGGTCATACTCCACCAACCGCACACGGATATTTTCCTGATCCAAATATTTATGTTTGATGCCTTCAAAAGGGACTTCCCATTTTAATTTTTTAAAATCAATTTTATATTGCATTTTGAATAATCCTCTCTTATTTTAAATTTTCGGGTTTTAATTCTTTAATGATCTTCGCATTTATCCAGTAAACATCAGCATTACCCCGCAGCCTGCTTGTAAAAAATAGATATTTCCCATCAAGGGTAACAATAGGACAAATTTCACTGGATACAGAATTAACCTTCGAACCCATATTCCTGGCCTTCGCCCATTCACCATTCTCTTTCCGAAAAGAGATATAAAGATCCTGGTCGCCAAAAGTATCAGACCGATTTTGTGAACTGAATATGATATAACTCTCATCAGGAGCAATGTAGGAATCCCAGTCATTTTGTTTGCTATTTATAGCTGTACTGAGACAAAGTGGGGCAGTATACTGACCTTCAATATATTTTGCAACAACGATATCACATTTTCCGATTCCATTGATTCGAGACGTAAAGAAATACAGGTTCCCGTTGCTGGCAATAGAAGGGTAATTGCCACCATGTTTACCATTAATAATTTCTCCAGCATTATGAGGTTCGGACCAATCATTGTTTTGAAGCCTTTCAATATAGAATATATTAAGTAAATCTAGGGGAGTAGTGCCATTTTTTAACGGCCGGTTAGATCCAAAATAAATTCTATTTTCATCCGGAGAAATTGTAAGATCTCTATCTGTAAAATTACTTGATGAAAAGTGCAGAGGTTTTGGTTTCTCCCATTGGCCATTAACTTCAAGAGTGAAAAAAATTGACCAGTTATTATTATTACGTGTGCAGTAATAGAATTCTTTTCCATTTTTTGTAAATGCTGAATTCATTTCCGGATTATCGGCAGTAGAAATAAAAACATCAAGAAAGATTTCAGCCTTCATTCCCGGCGGTTTTTGGCCCATATAGGGACCTTTGAGAACCGGGAAACCTTCTTTGGCGGCAAGTTCCCCTCCTGTTACAAAAACGATCAATAAGATCAAACAGAAATAAGTTAAAATATGTTTTATTTTAATCTCCTTTATTTCAATTCTTTTGGTTTTAAATTTTCTATAACCTTTGAATTCACCCAGTAGATGTCGCCTCCTTGTGAAAAAAAGAAGTATTTCCCATCTGGAGTAAATTTGGGTAGGCTTCCATAAATATTTGTATTTTTCGCTTGTGTCCAACTTCCATCTTCACTTCTGAAACTGATATAAAGTCCTTTGCCACCATCGATATAAGCGGGCATCTCATAACGGATAAAAAGAAGACAACTCTCATCCGGTGCAATAAAGGGTTTTCCCTCACTATATTGGGTATTGATTGCTTTCCCCAAGATGACTGGTTTTGAATATTTTCCATTTACATATTTTGAATAGTACAAATCGAAACTTCCTTTGGAATCCTTGCGAAAATACATCGTCCTATTTTTAGCAATGGTGGGTTGACCCTGCTCTCCTTGCGTAGAATATATGGGAGGGCCCAGGATCTTGGGTTCCGACCAGCCTTGACCTGAACGTTCCACATACCAGATATGCATATTTGATAATGAGTTCCAAGGATTCGCTCGATCTGAACAGAAATAGAGCCGGTTTCCATCCGGTGAAAAACACATATCCACTGTTGAATATTTACCCGAAAAGGGAGCCATTCGGGGTTTGGTCCAAATTCCATCGATCTGTTTGCTCACCATGATGATATAGAAATATTTTCCCTCTTTTTTCTCCTCCGGAGTGGTGGTAGAAAATTCATAATAAAATTCGTCTCCTTTGGGAGAAAATATCGAATTTAATTCATATTTTTCCTTTGTCGATATAATTCCAGGAGCAAAGATCTCGGGTCTTAATCCCGGTGGTTTCTGGCCGAGATAGGGGCCTTTGAGAACCGGGAAATCATCCTGTTGAGCAAGCCTTTTCAACATCTCTTTGGCGTTGTTATTGTCCGGATTGATTTCTAGGGATTTTTTGTAATTTTTGATTGCGTTTTTAGTGTTCCCGCTGTTCATATACGCTTCAGCCAGACTATCATACACATTTGCAGATTCTGGGTACAGTTCCACATTCAATTTTAAAATCTCTATGGCATCCTTCATTTTTCCGGCTCCCATTAATCTGTATCCTATGGCATTGAACTCGCTTTCCTCAAAATAAAGTTCATTTTTTAGATCGGATCTTATCTCTTGGTATTTTTTCAATCCGCCTTGGAGTCCGTTCTTCGTGATCTCCTGTTCAATACGGTATGCCGCTGAACTTTTAATCATTCTTTCCACCATGTTCAGACGGCTATGGATCATGGCCGCATCAACATCTCGAATTTCCAGAAAAGCTTTGTAAGACTTTCTTGCTAATTCAAAATCACCTATGTTTCTATAGGCCTCACCAAGACGCCAGAGTGAATTTAATGATTTGGGATTCTGACGCAGCATGTATTCGAAAACCTCTATGGCTTCTTTTGTTTTTCCCTGCTGACTCAATTTATCGCCTTCAAATGTCAGCATCAGGTCAGGAGGATCG
>JAUWVG010000339.1 GCA_030617525.1 Candidatus Aminicenantota bacterium
AAAGAACTGGCACGGGCCGGTGTTGAACATATCTTTTACAAAATAAAAAAAGGAAAAATACTCGTTCGCAATGGCGACGAAGTCAATGAAGAAGCGGACAACCTAATCAGGCTCATCAATAAAAGCCTTGAGGAGCAGGCAGGATGGCTGGTCAATGCCACCGGCACATTTCTCCTTTTCAGCCTCCTTTTTTTCACGATCTGGTATTATTTAAAATCTCTGCTCAAATTCCATCTGGCCTTTAAGTATTTTCAAATGATGGGATTAACTCTGATTATCAGCCTATTAATCTATAAATTTACCTTCTTTCTGGCAGGAACCTTCAGTCAGACAAGCAGCTTCTTCCTTTTAAAAAATCTTGAACCCTATCATTTTGCTCTTCCCCTTCAAATCGGGATCCTAATATTTGCCTTTCTTTCAGGTATCCAAGTGGCCCTCATCTTTACAGTGCTGAACAGTATCCTCGTCGGATACCTTTTTCCAACGAATTTCCCTCTCATGGTTTTTAGTCTGATTGGCGGTTTTGCAGCCATCTATGGGGTAAAATTCTTCGGCAAACACAGCCGGACATCAACCTTCCGCGCCGGCCTCTTTATCGTCGCACCCATCAATATCTTTCTCATCATCACCTTCCATCTGATTCAAGAACAGATGGGCGCTTTCAACATTTTTGTCACCGAAGTTGTTATGGGGCTTGTCGGCGGGCTTTTGAGCGCCTCATTCGCATTTCTGTTCCTGCCTGTTTTGGAAAATCTCTTTGGTATCATCACCCAATCCAAGCTTCTGGAACTGACAAATTCAGAGCTCCCTATTTTCCGTCAAATGGCCATGGAAGCCCCGGGATCATTCCATCACTCTTTGATCGTAGCCGCTCTGGCCGAAAACGCAGCCGAAGAAATCAAACTTGACCCGATGCTGGTTAAAGCCGGAGCCCTCTATCACGACGTAGGAAAGAGCAAAAGACCGGAATATTTCATCGAAAACCATCAAACAAAAAGTCTCGATCTGCACAAAGGCCTCAAACCCAGCATGAGTGCCCTTGTCATCCTCAACCATGTTAAAGAAGGTGTGGAGATAGCAAACAAACTCAGGCTGCCTAAACCTATCCGTGATGTCATAGAACAGCACCATGGAACCTCCATCATGAAATATTTTTTCGAAAAAGCCAAAATCGCATATGATCCGGAAATGCAGAAAATTGGAGAAGAAAGTTACAGGTATCCCGGCCCTTGTCCTCAGAGCAAGGAAGCCGGCCTTGTCATGCTCGCCGACGCCATCGAAGCCGCCTCCCGAAGCCTCAAGTCTCCGACAAGCACGAATTTAAAAAGAGTGATCAACGACCTGATCAACAATCTCATCCTGGATGGTCAGCTTGATGACAGCACCTTATCGCTCAAAGATCTCAAGTCTATTGCAGCCTCTTTTCTCTCGACTCTCGATAACATATACCATCAAAGAGTTGAATATCCCGGGTTTGACTTCGAGATGAAAAAAGTAAAAAACAAAAAGCAAACAAAATCATCCAATGATAGAAATAATAAACCAACAGAATAGATATCGGATCCATGCCGATACATTTCACAATCTGCTGGAAAAACTCATAAATTTTTACAAAGTCAAGAATCCCGAAGTTACCCTGGCTTTTATCAATAATGCCCCAATGAAACGGCTGAATGAAAAATATTTGAACAAAAACACACCAACAGATGTTCTCAGTTTCCCGCTCAATGAAAAGGGTGCGGACGGCAAATTTTATCTGGGGGACATAATCATTTCCGCTCCTTACGCCTTCAAGCAGAGTGTATCTAAGAAACACGGATTCGAAAGAGAGCTGGAAATACTCACCGTGCATGGATTCCTTCATCTTCTTGGATTCGAGCACTTTCAAGGGATGGAAGAGGAAGAACAAAAAATCCACAAGCTCCTGTTTAAGGTATCACATGGACATTGATACTCTCAAATTGGGAGGTCTGGGGCTCAGCATCTTCGCGGCTTTTCTTTTTTCTCTGTATCATATTTCTTTGGCGACGTCTTCAAAAATAGCAATTAGCCGAATTCTCGAGGACAAACATTATCGCTCCAAAATCCTCGACATTTTTGACGAACTGAAAATTGCCGCAGGATATATGAGATCGATTTTTCTCATCGCCTGCCTTGTATATCTTTTTATTGTTTTCCCGAGACTGCAGTTATGGCCGCTGTGGATGTTTATCCTGGCATTGGCTGTATATATTCTTTTTTTCGAATTCCTGCCTCGTCTTCTCAATACCTACTTTAAAAAACGAATTCTATTGATGCTTCTCCCCTCTTATAAAATCCCCTTCGCGCTCGCAAAGCCGATCCTGTTTCTTGAGAAAATCAAATCAACTGAAAAAGACACCGATGAACAGCACGAAGCCTCTGAAGAAGAAATCGATGCGCTCATCGAAGAAGCGGAAGAGGAAGGGATTATCGAAAAAGAGGAGGGAGAGCTTCTTAAAAGTGTGGTCGAATTTGGAGATACGGTTGTCCGGGAAATCATGACACCAAGAATCTCAATAATCAGCATCCAGGAAAACGCAACCATCCAAGAACTCAGAGATCTTGTGATCAATGAGAAACATTCCCGTATTCCGATTTATAAGGAGAGCGTGGACAACATCGATGGAATCATCATCGCTAAGGACTTATTGGAGTATTCAGACGACATCCAAAAAAAAGATGCCATCGAACAGCTTATACGACCTGTATTTTTCATTCCCGAATCCATGAAAGTCGCCGAACTTCTCAAAGAGCTGCAGGAGAGGAAACAGAAAATCGCCATCGTTGTCGATGAACACGGAGGTGTTTCCGGTCTTGTCACTATGGAAGATCTTATGGAAGAAATCGTGGGAGAAATCCAGGACGAGTATGATAAAGACAAACCCCAGTTCATCGAGCAGGGGCCTTTTGATTACATTGTTCTTGGTGACGCCGAAGTAGAAGAACTGGAGGATCTCTTTGACATGGAGCTGGCATCGGATGACTATATTACGGTGGGAGGTTTGATCACACACCATCTTGGCAGGTTTCCTAAAATAGGAGAAAAACTGGACCTAAAGGGCTTGGAACTGGAAATCCTTGAAGCGGGTCAAAAATCTATAAAAAAACTGAGAATCAGGAAAAAGGACAACTCCCATGAAAAGAACTGATTTAAGCATTTTAGGAAAACAATGAAAGTCGGCTATGTTGCGCTCATCGGCCGTCCCAATGCAGGAAAATCCACTCTCATCAATAAATTACTCGGTGAAAAAATAGCCATTATCTCCGATAAACCCCAGACCACACGGACAAGCATCCTCGGGATAAAGACCACAGAGAAGGGACAGATTATTTTCCTTGACAATCCCGGAATCCACAAGCCTCTCCACAGATTGAACAAACGGATGATGAACTTTGTCTTCTCTTCTCAGGAGACATCCGATCTTATCTGCCTGCTTATCGATACGACTTTGCGTTTTGGACACGGTGATCAGTTCGTTCTCGATTCTCTCAAAGATATTAAAACTCCCGTTATTCTGTTGATCAACAAGGTGGACATCATCAAAAAGGACAAAATCCTTCCTCAAATTGAAAAGTACAATGAGCTCTATCCCTTTAAAGAAATCATCCCGATCTCTGCACTGAAAGGAACAAATGTGGATATTCTCGTAGAGAAAATCTATGAAAATCTGCCTGAAGCGGAAAAAATATACTCGGACGATGAAGTGTCCATCCAATCTCAAAAATTTCTCCTCTCTGAAATCATCAGAGAGAAGGTCCTCCATCATGTCCGAGAAGAACTCCCCATTGCCACAGCCACTTATATCGATATCATCGAGGATCGTCCAGATGGTAAAGATGGCAGGCCAGGAAAATACATTCAAGCCCGAATTTTTGTGGAAAGGGACAATCAGCGTAAAATCATTATCGGTCGACACGGCAGCCTGGTTAAGAGAATCGGGACGGAAGCCCGAAAGGAAATTGAACAC
>JAUWVG010000235.1 GCA_030617525.1 Candidatus Aminicenantota bacterium
TGGACGTCCCCAATAAAAATTGACAATGTAGCTACATCATGATATTGTGTGGCTACATAAGGAGTCAACATGAGTTCTGTAGGGATAAGAAATCTGAAGAATAAATTAAGTTCATATATGAGAAAAGTCAAAGAGGGAGAAATCCTCTCAGTGACTGAAAGAGGAAGAACAATCGCCTATATAACTCCGGCCTTAGATCAAACTGAAATCAAAGAAATTCAAACCATGATTTTAAGCGGCCTTGGCACATGGAAAGGAGGGAAACCTAAGGGAGCTAAACACCTCGTCCAAATATCTGGCAAACCTGTGTCTGAACTAATTATCGAAGAAAGAAGATGATAATCTATCTAGATACGAGCGACCTGGTCAAGCTTTATGTCCTAGAGAGAAACACCGACCAAATAAACACCCATGTCAATAATACCCAGGTTGTAGCAACTTCAATTATCTCCTATGCAGAAGCCAGGGCTGCATTTGCCCGAAAGTTTAGAGAAAAAGGCTTGGGTGAATCTGAATACCGAAAGATTATTCGAACACTCGATAATGATTGGGAAAATTACTTTGTTTTAAATGTATCAGAAGAAACCGTAAAATTAGCCGGAAATCTATGCGAAAAATACCGGCTCCGTGGTACGATGCCCTTCACCTCGCCAGTGCATCCATTCTTAACAAGAGCATTACTGGAACCATATATTTTTCCTGCTCTTATTCAAAGCTAAATAAAGCCGCTCAAAAAGAAAAAGTGGGGACTGTCCCCTATTAAATTGTCCTTGACAAAGGGACAGAAATAGCATAAATTGTCCCTATAAAAGGGACTAACATGGTCAGCAAAGAAGTTATAAAAGACATCATAAAATCTAACGAAGACTTCATAAACAACACCGTCGGTGACATCCTGCCGCGGCATAAAGTCACCGTTCCCGCAAAACTGAAGAAAGTGAAAATAGTCTATGGTCCGCGGCGTAGTGGAAAGACCTTCCTCCTTTACAACCTATTCAAAAAAAATAAGGGGAATGCCCTTTATATCGATTTTGAGGATGAAAGACTAAATGGTATTGAGCTAAATGAGCTTGACAAGATCAGAGAAAGTTTTTTTGAGCTAAAACCTCAGTTGCTCCACAGTAAAGATATTGTTTTTCTATTTGACGAAATTCAAAACATCAGAGGCTGGGAAAAATACACACGACGTCTGGTTGAACGTGAAGGGATTGATTTGTATGTTGCGGGCTCATCCTCGCAGATTACCCCATCCCACATAAGCAGCTCATTACGTGGGAGAGAGTGGAGTTTAGCCCTGTATCCATTCTCTTTTAAGGAATTCCTGAGTGTAAAAGAAATAGAACTTGAAAACTCACATTATGGTAAGGACAAAATCCTCGTAAATAAACACATGACCGAATACTTGAAATACGGAGGGTTTCCTGAGGTAACACTCGCCGAAAATGATTTTACTAGGCATAAGTTAGTACGCGAATATATGAGTGCCATGTTTTTTAAGGACCTAGTCGAGCAATTTAATCTTAAAAATATAACCCTTTTAGAAACACTGAAAGAGAGTCTCTTTTCCTCATTTGGCGCAAAATTTTCTGTCAGCTCTTTTTACAAAAAATTCAAGGACAAATTCCCCTTTTCAAAAACTTCGCTCTTTCGTTATTACAAAGCTTTTCTCACAAGCATGCTGGTCTTTGAAACAAGACTTTTTTCTCCCTCAGCATATAAACAGCGCAGGAATCCGCCTAAAGTCTATCTTGTGGACTTGGGACTCGCCATGAGGGTAAGGTCGCACGATTGGGGTCGAGCGTTAGAGAATGTGGTGTTCCTTGAATTAAAGAGAAGAGGTTACGACATTTATTACTACACAGAAAAGAATGAATGCGATTTTTTAATCAAAGAAAGCAGCGGGGATTTGTCAGCCATCCAAGTCGCCTGGGAAGTAACGGATGAGAACAGGCAGCGCGAATACGGTGGTCTAATTGAAGCGTGCAAGCAACTGAAAAAGCATGCCGGCACAATAGTCACTCGTGACCAGGATTTTGAAGAAAAAATAAGCGGCATATCTATAACTGGTGTTCCTTTTGCAAAATGGCTCGCCTCCCCCTATCCTGACTAGCCAGTCTGACTCGACTATCGGCAGCTAGATGATCACCACGTTTGTGCTCGCAATCAATTTAAAAAAACCGAAAAAATGGGGACTGTCCCAATGCTGTCCCAACGTTTAAAACGAAAACACTTGTAACATGCTTAAAATAAACAGGATAAACCTCATTTTCGTTGTAATCGATTTGAACGCATTTTTATACTATTCTAGGACCATTCACCTGTCAAGCAACAGGAAGGAGTGGCCGGTGGCAGATAGAGATATTTTTTCGTTGGATAAAGCAACACTTGCGGATAAAATCGTTCTATGGGACGTCAATCAATGCGGTCAAAACTCAGATATGGATTGCCGTATCAGTCTATTTGCTAGTGGCGATTATTAAAAAACGGATGAATATTGAGATGAGTCTCTACACTTTTTTGCAGATAATTAGTGTTACGGTATTTGAGAAAGTCTCTATTTATCAACTACTTAGAGAATTAAATCGCACAAATGAAGGGGACTACTATCCTAAACAGTTGAAATTATTTAATTTATAATGGGACACTATTGGGACTGTCCCCAATTAATGTCCCCCAGAAATTGACTTCATAGCTACATCATGATATTATGTAGCTACATAAGGAGTCAACATGAGTTCTGTAGGGATAAGAAATCTGAAGAATAAATTGAGTTCATATATGAGAAAAGTTAAAGGGGGAGAAATCCTCTCTGTAACTGAAAGAGGAAGGACTATCGCTTATATTACTCCAGCTTTGGATCAAACAGAGTTAAAAGAAATTCAAACCATGATTTTAAGCGGTCTTGGCACATGGAAAGGAGGGAAACCTAAGGGAGCTAAACACCTCGTTCAAATATCCGGCAAACCTGTGTCTGAACTAATTATCGAAGAAAGAAGATGATAATCTATCTAGATACGAGCGACCTGGTCAAGCTTTATGTTCTAGAGAGAAACTCCGACCAAATAAAAACCCATGTCAATAATAGCCAGGTTGTAGCAACTTCAATTATCTCCTATGCAGAAGCCAGGGCTGCATTTGCCCGAAAATTTAGAGAAAAAGGCTTGGGTGAATCTGAATACCGAAAGATTATTCGAACACTCGATAATGATTGGGAAAATTACTTTGTTTTAAATATATCGGAAGAAACCGTAAAATTAGCTGGAAATCTATGCGAAAAATACCGGCTCCGTGGATACGATGCCCTTCACCTCGCCAGTGCATCCATTCTTAACAAGAGTGTTACGGGGACCATATATTTTTCCTGCTCTGATTCAAAGCTAAATAAAGCCGCTCAAAAAGAAAAAGTGGGGACTGTCCCCAATTAAAATGGCAACTGTACTGATAAACGAAACAGTAAAAAAATACCTGCTTGGACAACCCAAGGATATTCGAAAGAAGCTTAGGGAGAAGTTCGAATTCCTCGAGACGGGACTGTGGGAAGGCAAGCTCAGAGTCAGAAAGATAAAAAGCGTCTCCTCGAAATGCGTTTTTGAAGCCCCTATGGATAAAAAAAACAAGGTCCTCTTTACCCTTGGAGCCGACAAGGAGGGGACGGAAAAAGCTCTTTTTGTCTACGTTTGGGGTATCGCCGCCCGCGAGGAGCCTTCGAAAAAAAGCAGGCTGATTATCCCCGATAATGTTCCATTTTTGCGCTTCCAAAACTATGAGGAAGTGCTCCTTGAGGACATATGCATGGAAGAACTCAGCTCCCCATATTTTACTCAGGAGCTTATCACAGAAAAAACAAAGGATGAATCCGAGAGTCAGAGATGGTATCCGGTCGACGATCCCGAATGGAAAAGGATTCAGCTCTACACCAAAGATGATTTTGAACTCTATCTCCATCTCTCTCCCGAACAGAAAGAGATTCTCCGGGCCCCTCTGCCGGTTTTAGCTGCAGGAACGGCGGGAAGCGGAAAGACAACCCTATCCGTGTATTTTCTGTTAAGAAGCGATTTAAAAAGAAAGACAAAGATTTTTCTCACCTACAACAAACATCTTAAAAATTTTGCCGAAAGTCTCTATAAGGGCCTCATGAGTCAAACCGGCCGGGAAAGCGAAACGCTTCATCCCGATTTTCATGTGTTTAAAGAATTAAATCTGGAGATAGCAGGGCAATTCGGGAAAATTTTCCCACCGGAAAAAGAGGTCGACCTTTCCAGCTTCAGCAGAATGTTTGCCACCCATCCCCTTTTTCACAAATTCGATTCGGCCCTTGTCTGGGAAGAGATTCGTTCGATTTTAAAAGGAGCGCTCCCTCAAGTCAACAGCTCCATCCTGGAAAAAGCCATCCCTGCGCTGAAAAACGATCAGGTCAACACAAGTTTAATAAAGCAGCTTCAGCAGCAGTTTATCCTTTTTTCCAAGCTGGATTCCTTAAAAGCCGTCGACGGATTTGTTTCAAAATATTTGAATATAGACATATCTTCTTTTTCCTCTCACATCGAAAGATACGTCAAAGAAAAACCCTACAGGGACAGAGTCTTATCGATCCTTAACAGAACGTTAAATGTGTTAAAAAAGAAGAGAGATACTCTCGAGAAAAAACATCTTTCTTTTCTTGAGTACGAGCTTTTAGGTAGAAAAAAAGCCCCCAATTTCCAATTCAGCAGAAAAGATATTTATCACATATTCGAATGGTACCAGGACAGGCTCGAAAACAACCACTTGTGGGACGAACTCGATCTTACCAGAGAAGTATTAAAGATTTATTCCGAGAAAAATGTCGACAACTTAACCTATGATATTCTCTCCTGCGATGAAGTTCAGGATTTTACCGACATCCAGATCGGTCTTA
>JAUWVG010000412.1 GCA_030617525.1 Candidatus Aminicenantota bacterium
GATATGACCGGGATCAGATAGGACATGAACAAAAAGATAGTCTGGACAACACCTAGCTGTCCTCTTGAAAAACCAAGGCTCGACATATAAACACCAAAGCCCATATAGATTCCGTAGTAGGCAAACCGCTCGAGTATCTCAATCTGGTTGGCTACCCAAAAAACGCCGGGAAACGATGTTCTTTCGCCCTTGTTTTTCTTACTACTTTCTACTTTATCATTCATTGTTCCCTCTCAAATTGAATTTGGCCACCGTGGACCAGTCTATTAAATCAATGGAGTTTTTCCGGGTACAGCCACAGGTCTGACCGGAAGGTCTCCCATTTCATATTTCGGTGGAGTCAGGTCCAGCTCAGAGGCATTCATCGCCCATTCCCAGCTCAGGGCCCGTCCCGTATAGGCGCTCATCCGTCCCATGATCGCTGTCAGAGTGCTTTCAGCAACACGCTCCCCCTCATTCAGTGGCATCCCCTCACGGATGCTCTTTATAAGATCGGTGTGCTCCTGCACATAGGGATTGGGCGATTCGTTGGGATATTCATAGGCATTGGTCCCCTTGATATACCCATTTGCCCCGTCCGTGTAGGAAAATCCCTTGGACCCTATCACCCGTTCAGATACATTCGAGCTGCAGCCGGCTGTCTGCCGGCAGTTGCTCATGACACGGACACCGTTGGGATACTCGTAATCTACACAAAAATGGTCGAAGATATTTCCGTACTCAGGACCTGTTCTGACCTGTCTTCCTCCCATGCCCGTGCACTTTTCCGGGTGAGTTCCAATGGCCCAGTTGATCACATCGAGGTTGTGGACGTGCTGCTCGACGATATGGTCGCCAGAGAGCCAGGTCAAAAAGAGCCAGTTGCGGATATGCCACTCCATATCAGACCAACCATCTACGACTCGATTGGCCCAGTTCATAGTAGCCCTGTTGATCCAAAGAGCACCCATATTCCAATAGCACTGACCGGAAACAATATCCCCGATTTCGCCGTTGTGAATCCGTTTCATGATTTCCAAATAATGTGCCTGGTGCCGGCGCTGCGTGCCGGACACGATGGCCAACCCCTTTTGTTTGGCCATTTTTGAACTGGCAATCACCGATCGAATACCTTTTGGATCGACAGCCACAGGCTTTTCCATAAAAATGTGTTTTCCTGCCTCAACAGAGGCCTTCAGGTGCTCGGGCCTAAAATGGGGCGGAGCGGCTAATATCACCATGTCTATGTCACATTGAAGAACCTTTTTAAAGTTATCGAAGCCGCTGAAACTTGTCTCCGGGATGACCGAGATATTTTCAGGCTTCAGGTCTTTTTTCAGCCTGGCAAGAGAGCTGTCCACCCGGTCTTGAAACAGGTCGCCGATGGCCGCAATATTCACATTGGGAGAAGAACGGACACAGTCTCTGGCCGCCCCTGTCCCACGGCCTCCGCTTCCGATAAGCCCCACACGAATCTGGTCGGATGCAGATGCAAAAAGGCCTCCGGAACTGGGAATAAGAGTGGCTAATGAGACCGCTGAAGTTGTCTTGATAAAATCCCTCCGTGACATATTATTTTTTGTTTTTTTGTTTTCCATCAAAAACTCCCTCCTAAATTAAAAAATTTTTGTATTGAACCAAATAATTCACAAGTCGAGTTTGCTGTAGATGGTTAAAAATCATCACAAGCTCTGTAGGCAGAAATCACGGCTTTTTCTCCCTCGATTCCCGGCATTTTTTTACCGTGTTCCATACACAACACCCCATCGTATCCCTTTTGATGAATATGTTTGAATATATTCTTATAATTGATCTCACCTGTGGTCGGCTCTTTGCGGCCCGGATTGTCTCCAAGGTGGAAACTGGCGGTCTCATCCCAGGATCTATCGATATTCGGGATCAAATTCCCCTCTGAAATCTGCTGGTGGTAGAGGTCATTGACGATCTTGCAGCAGGGACTGTTCACCGCCTTGCATATCTGGTAAGTCTGTGGAATTTTTGTCAGAAAAAGACCGGGATGGTTCCAGGGATTGAGCGGCTCAAGGACGATCACAAGACCCGAAGGTTCACAGATTTCTGCAAGGTATTTGAGGTTGTCCACGACATTGGCCGTCTGGTAATCCCATTCCAGGCTCTCATCATAACGCCCCGGAACAACAAGAGCCCACTTGGCCTGGACGCGTTTAGCTACTTCAACAGCCTCTTTCATCCGAACGGAAAGCATTTGGCGGATCTCTTTGTCCCGGGTTACGAAAGATTTTGTTTTAAAATCTGCATAGGCCACAAACGGCCCCCATGCCATATTCAATCTGTTCATTTCACGGGCAAGAACTTCCTGCTCCTGAACAGATTTTCCCATCAGGCCATTGTCAAACATCGCACGAAAACCCTGCGCACGCATAAATTTGAGATTGTCGATGGGGTCTTTCCCGGCATGACCGCGAAACATCCCAAGAGACGGGGCATATTTCAGTTTAAAATCGGCTCCTTCTGCTTTGCCAGATTGATAATTATTTGACAAAACACGGAGGGGGCTGACAGACAAAGCCGCTGTGACCGCAGCAGCTCCGCCGATAAACTGACGGCGCGAAAGTTTTTTAAAACGAGGTTCATCCCTGTTACTATTATTTTCTCGCATGGAAAAACTCCTTTTTGCTTACTTTATGGAAGGGACCTGTGCTTGAGTTTTGTAAAGACATAAACAAAAGCATGGTTTTTGTACCTGCATTCTATTGAAAGCCCCTCCAATTTTCAAGCCAAAAATAAAAGTGTTAAGCATTCCTCTTTCCGTGATTTAAAGAGCGAGTTCTGTAAAGTGATAAGAAATCACGCAAATGAGGATGCTTCCATAAAAGCGTCGCTTGACATAAAATACATGAATCTATATTACTATGAAGAATACGTAATGAGGGAATGACATTCATATCTAAAAAAGGAGATTTTCCATGAATACCAAAAATAAAATTCCCCGTCAAAAGGGTAAAGAAATCAGCCGGAGGCAATTCCTCGGCCAGAGTGCCGTGGCCACAGCAGGTCTGATGGTTGTCCCCAGGCATGTTTTGGGAGGACCCGGCCAAACCGCACCCAGCGACTTATTGAATATAGGATGTGTGGGGGTGGGAGGAAAAGGGTCGTCCGACATTAGAAGTCTCAGCACAGAAAACATCGTCGCCCTCTGCGACGTTGACGATACACAGACAGCAAGATTCCTTAAATCCAAGAGAAACACTCCGGAACAACAGCTCATGTATGAAAAGGCCGGCAAATACCGGGATTTTCGAGTCATGCTGGAAAAGGAAAAATCGATCGATGCCATTACCGTCAGCACTCCTGACCACACAC
>JAUWVG010000276.1 GCA_030617525.1 Candidatus Aminicenantota bacterium
AAAGTCCTGGGAACATCTATCCAGGCTATTATGGACTGCGAAGATAGAAAAGACTTTGTTAAAAAGCTCAAAAAGATCGATGTGAAGGTGCCGAGGAGTTTAGCCGTATCTTCTGTGGAAGAGGCGCTCAAGGCAGGCGATAAAATTGGCTATCCTGTTATGGCTCGAGTGGCCTATGCTCTGGGCGGATTGGGTTCTGGCATTTCAAACAACGAAGAGGAGCTAGCCAACCGTGCCAAGAAGGCTTTTGCATTCACTACCCAGATCCTTGTCGAAGAATATTTGGAAGGCTGGAAAGAAATCGAATATGAGGTGGTCCGTGACCGGCACGACAACTGTGTCACGGTCTGCAATATGGAAAATTTCGATCCGATGGGCATACATACAGGGGAAAGCATCGTCATCGCTCCCTCGCAGACATTGAGCAATTTTGAGTATCATAAGCTCCGTGATATTTCGATCAGAGTGATCCGTCACCTGGGGATCGTCGGTGAGTGCAATATCCAGTTTGCCCTGGACAAAAATAGCGATGATTACAGGATTATCGAAGTCAATCCCAGATTGTCCAGAAGCAGTGCTTTGGCCTCGAAAGCCACGGGTTATCCTCTTGCTTTTATTGCTGCCAAACTGGCTCTCGGGTATTCTTTGATCGACTTGCAAAACTCCATAACAAAAAGCACAATGGCCTGCTTCGAACCGGCCTTGGATTATGTGGTGGTCAAACTTCCACGGTGGGATCTTATAAAGTTTAGGAGGGCATCAAAAAAAATAGGGAGCGAGATGAAAAGCCTGGGTGAGGTTATGGCCATCGGCCGGACCTTCGAGGAAACGCTCCAGAAAGCCATCCGCATGCTGCAGGTTGGGATGTATGGTGTGGTGTGCAACGATATTGTCTTTGATAACCTGGACAAAGCCTTAAAGGAGCCCACAGATAACCGTGTTTTTGGTGTGGCAGAGGCCCTTAAAAAATATTCCATCGATAAGATCCATGATTTAACCCAGATCGACAGATGGTTTTTAGCTAAGATCAAAAACATTGTGGATTTGAATGAAGAGATAGATAAAAAGGGTTTTGAGGGTTTGACTGAAGGACTCCTCCGCAGAGCGAAACAGCTCGGTTTTTCTGATAAGCAGATTGCGCTGACAGTCGGAAAAGATAAGTTTGATGTCAGAAACTTGAGAAAAAGATTTGGGATAAAACCGTTTGTTAAGCAGATCGACACGTTAGCCGCAGAATATCCCGCACAGACAAACTACCTCTATCTCACATACAATGGAACTGAGGACGATATCGATTTTTCAGACTCGAACAGTGTGATAGTCCTGGGATCGGGTTCTTACCGGATCGGATCATCTGTGGAGTTCGACTGGTGCTGTGTCAATGCTGTTTTAACCCTGCGGGAGCAGGGGTATAAGACGATTATGATCAATTACAACCCGGAAACGGTCAGCACCGATTACGACATCTGTGATAAGCTTTATTTTGATGAGTTGAGTTTTGAAAGGGTGGCGGATATTTATGAGAAAGAAAATCCTAAAGGTTTGATCATTTCGATGGGCGGGCAGATCCCCAATAACCTGGCTATGAAATGCCATGATTACGGGATAAAAATTTTAGGATCCTCGCCGTTGAGCATTGACAGTGCTGAAAACCGGCACAAGTTTTCCGCCCTTCTCGATAAGTTGGGTATTGACCAGCCCCAGTGGGAGGAGCTGAGCGGTATAAAAGAGGCCAAGACTTTTGCCGAAAAAGTTGGCTATCCCGTACTCATTCGTCCCAGTTATGTGCTCAGCGGTGCGGCCATGTCTGTAGCCTTAAACGATGTGGAATTGGAGCTTTATCTTGGCAAAGCATCCCGCATCAGTCCTGAATACCCTGTTGTCATTAGCAAATTTATCGAGAATGCCAAGGAAATTGAGATTGATGCTGTTGCCAAAAACGGTGACCTGTTTGTATATGCCATCTCCGAACATGTCGAAAATGCAGGTGTCCATTCCGGAGATGCCACCATGGTTCTTCCTCCTCAGAGAACGTATCTTGAAACTACACGGAGGATGAAGAAAATTGCCCGGCAGATTGCGAAATCACTTCAAATCAACGGGCCTTTCAACATCCAGTTCATAGCTAAAGATAACGAGGTTAAAGTCATAGAATGCAATCTGCGTGCTTCGCGGTCATTTCCGTTTGTATCCAAAATATTTAAAATGAATTTTATTGATCTGGCCACAAAAATTATAATGGGAATTGATGTTCCCCAGATAGACAAATCCTGTTTTGAGTTGGACTATGTCGGAGTGAAGGCGCCGCAGTTTTCCTTCACCCGGATTAAAGGGGCCGATCCAGTTCTGAGTGTAGAAATGGCCTCAACAGGGGAAGTGGCGTGTATTGGAGACAGTTTTGAAGAAGCCTTCCTGAAATCTCTTTTATCGGTTGGATTTTCCTTCCCAAAAAAGAATATTCTTTTGTCCACCGGTCCATTCGAAAGCAAGGCTTTATTTCTCCCGAATGCAAAGAGGCTGCATGACCTTGGTTACTCACTTTTTGCTACACGAGGAACGGCCGACTTCATGAAATACCACGGGATCCCATCCGAGGTTCTTTACTGGCCCCTGGAAAAAAGGGAGCCTAACACTCTGTCGTACATTGAAAGCAAAAACCTCGATCTGATCATCAACATTCCGAAAAGTTTTGAGGAAGAAGAGCTCACAAATGATTATCTGATTCGTAGAAAGGCGATCGATTTCAACATCCCTTTGATCACCAATCTGGAATTTGCGGAAAGGTTCATTGATGCCATTGCGAAATTAGATGTCGATGATCTGGCCATCAACTCCTGGGACGAATATTAAAATCCTTGCCCGCTCGTCCTCCGATACGGATTTCTCCATCATCTTCCCAGAACTCAAAAATATCACGAAAATAGTTGACAAATAACATCGAATAGATAAAAATAGTAGTTCCACATTACTTAATTATCAAGGAGGTAATTATGTCTAAAAGATCAAGAATATTGACCATGTTTATGATGATGTCTTTTGTGCTGGTTCTTGCAGGGATTTCACAGCTCCAGGCTGCAGAAAAAGTGATCTGCCCGGTGAGCGGAGAAGAAATCGAGAAATCTGAAGCCGCCGGCTCATTCGAGTACAAGGGAGAAACCTATTATTTTTGCTGCGCCGACTGCAAGGACAAATTTGTCAAGAATCCCGAGGAATACCTCAATAAAGAGGGTGAAGAAGTTCATCAGCATGGTGAAGAGGGCAAACATGGCGAACATCAAGAGAACGGCACTGCCGTCGATCCTGTCTGCGGAATGGAAGTCAAGAAAGAGGGTGCAAAACATACATACGAATATAAGGAAAAGACCTACTATTTCTGTATGGCGGGCTGCAAAGAGAAATTTGTAGAAAATCCCGAAGAGTATCTCAAAGATGCCGATGAGCCGGTGACCTGTCCTGTCAGCGGTGAGACGATTGCAAAAGCCGATGCTGCCGGATCCATGGAGTATAAAGGAAAAACCTATTATTTTTGCTGTGCCGGCTGCCAGGATAAATTTAAAGCAGATCCAACAAAATATGTCAAAGATAGTGGAAGTAATGGACTAGAGTTTGCTGGACAGGAAAAAGAAGAAGCATGCTGCTCGACAAAGAAAAAATAACATAAAATTATTATTGTAAAGATCCCTTTTGTTCCCATACGAACAAGAGGGATTTTTTTTATACGATTTTCTGGATATCCAGGTCCACCTTCTCCAGCAGCCATTCGTCATTGTAGATAGTACTGAGGTAGCGCGTGGCAGCATCGGCGAATATTGTGACGATTCTGGCCTTGCTGTCGATTTTTTTGGTCAGCTGCATGCAGGCCCAAAGAACGGCTCCGCTCGATCCTCCTGCAAAAACAGCCTCTTTAAAGGCCAGCTGTCTTGTCATGTGGAACGCCTCGATGTCTTTGATCTGGTAGATGTCATCGATAAGGCTGAAATCTACGCTTTGAATGAGGAATTCATCTCCTAATCCCTCGAGGAGGTAGGGGCTTGGTTTGGTGAGTGTTTTGGAATAGAAGTAATCATAAAACACCGAACCTTTGGGATCGACGCCAATGATCTTTATATTCGGATCCTTTTCTTTTAGGTATTGTGCCACTCCGGAAATGGTGCCTCCAGTTCCTATCCCGGCCACAAAATAGTCGATTCTGCCCTCCATCTGTTCCCAAATTTCAGGTCCTGTCGAGAGGTAATGCGATTCGCTGTTGTCAGGGCTATTGTGCTGGTCAAAATAGTAGCTGTTGGGTGTCTGCTCCACAATGAAAGGTGTGATATTGTTGTAGCTCTTCGGGGATTCCGGTGGGAGTGTGTGGTCGACAAAAATAAGTCCGACATTTAAAGCCTTAAGAAATTTAATTTTTTCCGAGCTGAGGTTATCCCTCACAACCATTTTTAATTTGTATCGTTTAATCGCGCAGACCATGGCCAGCCCCAGGGCTGTATTTCCTGATGAGTGGTCGATAAT
>JAUWVG010000241.1 GCA_030617525.1 Candidatus Aminicenantota bacterium
TAGACCGATTTTAAATTCTGCAGATGGGAAAAAAGATACAGCAGATATTCTTCGTGCGGTAAGAATGGAATCTGGTCCTGGTGTTGAGGAAAGAGGGCTTGTGCATCTCCATCGCTTTCTGGAAGCTGAGAGACAATGAAACCTGAATTTGTCATCTGACGCGCACCCTGAAGAATTACAGCTAAGGTCTGCATCCGGCTCCGGATCTTCAGTTTGTTTGGTTTGCTGTCCGGTTGAAACAAAAATTCGGCATTATCCCAGTCGAAAAAAGGAAAAATATCGGACAGAGAATATTCCCGAATCAACTTCCACAGGTCTGGGGCAGATAACACTTCCATTTGGATACAGGATTTTATGAGGGACAGGTGTTCTTTTTCGGAAAAAGCGAGAAGATTCTCAAGAGATGAAGTATTGATGATATTCTTTTCGGTGAGATCAGAAAAAAAAGTTTTTTCGTTGAAAAATTCTGAAGTAATGACAATATTGCCTTCTTCAAAGAAGATAATCTTTTCATTTTTTGCTTTTTTTAGAGACAGTTTTCCATTTTTTCTTGATTTCCAAAGATCAAACAGAAGAAACGAAAAGGGTTTCTCATGCAGGTTTCCAAAAGTGACACGATTATCCATTTGACTATATATTAGGAGAAAAGTCATGTGCTGGCAAGATGCAGTTAGCATCTCCAGTTTCTGCGATTCTTTTAGAGCTCTGGGAAGAGAAGAGCGAGTTCTATCTCATTAGGCTTGCACTGAACAATCCCATGGCAATGTAAAGAAGAGCTTTGAGAAGCCAGAAGCCATACGAGATGAATAATGCTTTTTTAACTTCGATATTAAAAATATAGGAGAGGGCATAGCTGAATATTCCAAACATCCAGAGTTGGAAAATGTCAATTTGAGTGAGGATGATAAACGCTGTGGACGTGACCTCGAGATGGGGAAAGAAAAGGGCCAGTCCGGTGGATGTCTCCAAGATGGACTTTTTTGATAGAATGAGCAAAAGGCGAACGGCATTTCCTAAAATCTTGTCGATGAAACTAGCGTAGAGGAATCCGGAAAAAACCTGAATGTATTTCCCCTCAGTAGATATTAAACGTCCCATGCCGAACATGATCAGGCATGAAAATAAAAAACCTATAGTCAAAGAGACAGGTTGCATTATGAAGGGTCGAAATAGGACTTGGGTTGGAGTAGGATTCTTAAGTTTATCAATCATATTGTTGAATTGGTCTTCTCCGACTCTTTCTTTAAATTTGATATTGTCTTCCATGACCTTGATACTGTCTTTTTGTGCAATTGGAGCTGTGATGTAGGCAAACAGAGCCCAAGCAATAAGGACGATGATGAGGGCTTCTATCCAACGGGGTTTCTCAGAGATTGCCTTGAGTGTTTGTTTGGGATTTAAAAATACGCCAAAAAACGCATTTAAAAAGTTCATGCTCTATTCTCCTTTCCTTTCTTCCTTTTCAATTTTTCCATCTCTTGTGTACAGGATGCGCTGGGCCTGACTGGCGATGTCTCCATCATGCGTGACTATGATGATGGTGTTTCCCTCCGCATGAATTTTGTGAAAAAGTTTAAGGATTTCCTCTCCAGTTTTTGAATCCAGGTTCCCCGTCGGTTCATCCGCAAGAAGAAGAGAGGGTTCATTGACGAGGGCTCGAGCGATGGCCACGCGCTGCCGCTCCCCGCCTGAAAGCTCGGAGGGGCGATGGTCCATCCTGTGATCCATCTCAACCATTTTAAGGGCTTTATGAACCCTTTTTTTTCGCTCGTCTCGACTTGCTCCTTTGTATATAAGGGGGAGTTCCACATTATGGAAGGCAGTTGCACGGGCGAGAAGGTTGAACACCTGGAAAATAAAACCGATTTCTTGATTGCGGATATAGGCAAGTTCATTTTCGCTCAGTGCACTGACCTGCTTTTCATTGAGGAAGTAATCTCCTTTTGTAGGAGTGTCCAGGCAACCTAAAAGATTCATGAGAGTGGATTTACCTGAACCGGAAGGTCCCATGATCGCCACAAATTCATTTTGGGAAATGGTGAATGTGACTCCACAGAGGGCACGGACCTCCTGCTTATCCATCTGGTACACTTTCCAAAGATTATCAACCCGGATGAAAATATTGTTCTTGCTGTTCACTTGTCTTCTTCTTTGGTTCTGTCGATTTTGATCAGTTTGTCGTCTTTGAGCTCGCGCAGGGCACTGTATGGGCCCACAACAATTTCCTGTTCTTTCTCGAGGCCGGATACAATCTCTATCTTCAATTCTCCCATGATCCCTTTCTGGACAGGTTGGAATTTCACGCGATCTTTTTCAACGACATAGACTCCTTCTTGCTGACTTTCTTGTAGCTGATCTGTGTCCACAGCTATTTCCTTAATCACCAGAGCAGAGATAGGGATAGCCAGAACCCCCTGCTTCCGGGCCGTAATGATATCAGCTGAAGCAGACAATCCCGGCTTGAGATTGGTTGGTGGATTCTCGAGTGTGATGACAACCTTGAAATCCTTTGATTCTTGTGAGGCCGAGACTATTTGTAGAGCTGAACTTCCGATTTCAGTCACTTTCCCCATGATAATGTCATCGGGAAAGGCATCCACTCTGATTTCTGCCTCTTGATTGAATTCCACGCGGACAACATCTGTTTCATCTACTTCCACTTCCACTTCCATTACGGACAGGTCGGCGATCGTTAAAAGTACTGTTCCTGGATTATTCATTGTTCCCACTAATGCGATTTCTCCCTCTTCCACGCGTAAACTTGTGATGATGCCGTCGATGGGTGAATAGAAGACGGTTTTTTGCAGGTTATCCATGGTGCTTGCTAAAGAGGCTTCTGCCTGCTTGATTTGAAAAAGGATGGCGTCATGATAGGCTTTGGATATATCCTGCTGGGCTTGAGAGGATTCGAGCTGTTCACTGGAAATGAGTTTTTCGTCATAGAGCTTTTTCTGCCGTTCGTGATATTTTTCATCTCTTTTCAGGACGGCTTCTGTACGTATGAGGTCAGCTTTCAGAGATTGAATTCTCGCCCGATCTCTGTCCGCGTTGGCCTCGTACTGAGTGGAATCGAGTTTGAGCAGGAAATCTTTATTCTTTACTCTTTGTCCTTCAACCACTCCAATTTTTTCGATCCGTCCGGGAAGATGGGCACTGATGTTGACATTTTTTTTAGGTTTGACCTCTCCAGAAGCGGAGATAGTACTTGTTAAATTGACTGCTTTTACCTTTTCTACAGTGACTTTGAGGGCTTTTTCTCTCTGAGCCTGCATATTAAAAATGATAATGATGGCGATTATGACAATAACGCCAGCGAAAAGAAGAGGTTTTTTTCGCTTTTTTAGAAAACTTTTGTTTGTATTCATAATGTTTTTCCTAAGGGTGATATCATAATATAGTACGACTCAAAAGACAAAAAGTTTGAGCATTCCCATTTCCGTGATTTAAAGAACGAGTTCTGTAAAGTGATACGAAATCACGCGTAGTTTTCCCCAGCGAGGAAAACTCGCTCGATTCCCTCCTCGCTCTCATCTCTCCATGAAGGAGATGAACCATGCCCGCTCGTCCTCCATACGAATTTCTCCATCATCTTCCCAGAACTCTTTAATATTCGAATTTGAGAAGGATTTTTGTGTGGAGTTGCCTGGGGAGTGAAGAGTTGGTAATATGGGAGAGCTATGGATATGGAAATGTATCTGACGGTGGCAAAAGATGCGGCTTTTCAAGCTGGAAAGATGTTAAAAAAACACAGCTGTACTCCTAAAGAAATTCATTATAAAGGGGCCGTTGATCTCGTGACCAATTTTGATAATCGAGCTCAGGACATCATTTTCAAGTGTCTGTTTGACCACTTCCCAGATCATGATTTTCTTGCCGAGGAAAATTTAAAAGAGGAGAAAGGATCGGAGTTTTGCTGGATTATCGATCCTATCGACGGGACAACAAATTATGCACATAATTTTCCGGTTTTCTGTGTCTCGATTGCTTTAGCATTCAAGAAGGAGACAAAAATCGGAGTGATTTATGATCCCATGAGGGAGGAAATGTTCACGGCTGTCAATGGACAGGGTGCAACCCTGAATAATAAGCGGATAAAGGTGTCTTCAGTAAGAGAGTTGGATAAGAGCCTTCTGTCTACTGGATTTCCCTATGATCTGAGAGAAAGCCGTGTGAATAATTTTGATCATTTCTTCAATTTTGCCACGCGCGTACAAGGGATCCGCCGGGGAGGATCGGCTGCCCTAGACCTTTGCTATGTGGCTTGTGGGCGCTTTGACGGATTTTGGGAATTAAAGCTTCAACCTTGGGATGTGGCCGCAGGGCGGGTGATTGTCATCGAGGCCGGAGGCCGAATTTCTGATTTTCAAAATTTTGAATCCAGTCTGTCCGCAAAAGAAACTCTGGCAACAAACAGTCTTATTCATGAACAGATGGTCAATATTTTAAAAATGGACCTATCTTCACTTCCATGATTTGAGAACGAGTTCAAAAAAGTGATTAGAAATTACGTGAGAAAATATCTGAAAAGGTGGAAGCGCTCCACTCGGATTTTTAACGCCGCCACACCACCCATCTATTTAATGTTACAGGTTTTTTCCCCCTAAAAAGGAGGCACTTGCGTAACTCCGCGCACTTGATCTTAACATTACATAGAGAATTGCCAAAAAGATGCGTACCCCTTTTTTTAATCCATCCCGTGCTCAGACATACACTGAAGAATCAGGGCCAGGCCTTCCAAACATGAATAACTTTCTCGATATTAATTGAATTCTGTAGAAAGTTTTTCATGTTTGGAAGGCCTGGCCCTAATTCTTCTT
>JAUWVG010000411.1 GCA_030617525.1 Candidatus Aminicenantota bacterium
CCTCACTTCAATCTCTTCTGCCTCAATTGAGTAACTGGACAAAAACCGAAGAACCCTCCAACTATTTTCCTGAGACTCTCTTTGAATTCATCAACGGCGCGGCCGAAATTTATCTGGCCTACGATTTCAAAGAACTGATCGTCACTCAATACAGCCGGGAGGGGAGTACAGCTAGTATGGCTCTAGAAATTTATGAGATGTCCAATGAAACCAACGCCTTTGGGATATATGGGGCCGAACGTTTCCCAGATAACAATTTTGTCTCCATCGGTATTCAAGGGTATGTTGAAGAGGGTATGTTGAATTATCTGATCGGAAAATATTATGTCAAACTCATGTGTTTTGAGGGGGAGAATCATTCCGAAGAATATTTAGATCTTTTTGCTAAAGCGATTGCTGAAAAAACTCAGGGACAAACGACTTTTCCAACACAGCTAGACCATTTTCCCAAGGAAGGTCTGGTGGCTAATAGTGAAAAATTCATATTAAAAAATGTCATGGGATACGGTTTTCTTCATGATGGGTATTTATCTAATTACAAAGTAGGTGATTTTGAGTTCAACTGTTTTATCATTCAAGGCAGAAATGAAGAAGATGCCCAAATAATGCTGGACAAGTATCTGGAAGCGAAAAAATCGCAGCCTATCGAGAAAACGGCATCCATGGTATCGATCAAAGATCGATATTACGATTTGATCTTTTTGTCCAAGGTGGGAAACCACATTTGTGGTGTAATGAAAGTAGAGGAAGGCAAGGAAGATATTGGCCAGGAATACCTGCAAGCCCTTGTGGATTCCTTTAAGAAATAAGTAAACTTTAATCGGATTTTTGAAGCGTTTGTTTTAGCTATAAATAGGATTATTCATACCGGACATTCTCCAGGAAGAATTCGAGTTCTTTGATCTTGAGACGGATTTTTTCACAATCGTTTTCCATGGCGGAAGATTCGATTTGTTTTCCCAAATTGCTTATTCTCTCGAATCCATAACTCGTGCCGGATCCCTTCATTTTGTGAGCGAGAGATTCGATGGCCGAAATGTCGTCTGCTTCCAGGGCCTTATTAATTTTATTGATATCGGATCTTCGATTTTCGAGATATGTCGGCACAAGATCTATGATGGATTCATCAACCTTTATTTTTTTAGAATCCATTAAAAGCTGGCTGTCCTTTGAATCATCGGCGAGCAGGATTCTGGATTCTGAGGAATGATTTTGATTTGCCGTTTTGGGCTTACCTTTGTTTTGATCTTGTTTGAATTGATCTCGATTCTCCCAGTATGTTTTCAGCTTGTTGAACTGAATTTGGAGAAGATCTATTTTTTTTTCAGTATCAAAAAGATCACGGTCACGTCCCGCTGTTTCTAATTGGAAAAACGTTTCTTGAAGGAGTGAAAGACCGAGGTTAGCAGATGATCCCTTGAGGCTGTGGGCAAGCTCTTGTACCCGGGCAGCATCTTTTTGCTTGACAGCATTTTTTAACGATGAATATTTTTTTTCAAAATCCCCAAGAAACATATCGATAAGCTCTTCGAGAAAGTCCATTTCTCCACCTGTTCTTTCCAATGCAGAAGCTAAATCTATGGGGATTGATCCGGGAAAATTATTCATTTTAAGTCTCCTTAATACTGGTGCTCTCTCTCGAATCGTGCTTTTTTTATGTTTTAAAGCTTTCAATTGTATCGAATAGGTCTTTTGGGTTGAGGGGCTTTGACAGATAAACGTCCATTCCCGCATCAAAACATTTTCTTTTATCTTCCTGCAGGGCATGGGCGGTCATCGCAATGATGGGAATATGATGTCCTGTCTTTTTTTCCCTTTTTCTTATGGCCATGGTGGTTTCCAAGCCGTCCATTATGGGCATCTGTACATCCATGAGGATAAGATCTAACCTGTCCTTTTCCCATATCGAAAAGGCTTTCTGGCCATTATTGGCCACAGTCACCCGGTATCCTTTCTTTTCCAGCAGCCTGACGGCGAGTTTTTGGTTGATCTCATTGTCCTCGGCAAGAAGAATTCTGATATGAAGAGGTGATTCATGGAGAGAATGTTTTGTGATCAATTGAGTCTGTTCTTTTGATTTTCTTGATGGATGAAGAGTCAACATGATGGCATCCAAAAGATCGGATTGATTGATAGGTTTTGTAAGGTAAGCTGAAAAACCCAGTTTCCGGCAGCGGGCTGCATCGCCCGGCATTCCGGCTGACGTAAGCATAATCGTTTTTATATCTTGTAAATGGGGATGTTTTTTGATCTTTTCAGCAAGGGAAAATCCGTCCAGCTCAGGCATATGTGCATCAATGATGACCACTTTAAAAGGTGACTCTGTTTTTGCGGCTTTTTCTAGAATTCTCAAAACCAATTTACCGCTGCCGACGGTTTCCGGTTTCATTTTCCAGTTTTTGAGCATTTTTTCAAGGAGAAGCCGGTTGGTGGCATTATCATCTACGATGAGAACGGGAAGATTATAAAGGTTTTTGAATTCCAGTGGGATTACGGATGGTTTTTTGATTTTTTGAAGCTTTAAGCGGATAGTGAAGTGGAATGAACTTCCTTTTCCTGCCTGGCTTTCGACCCATATTTCCCCATCCATCAGTTCCACCAATTGAGAAGAAATCGTCAGACCCAAACCAGTACCACCGTATTTTCTAGCCATTGTGCCATCGGCCTGGGAGAACGCATCAAAAATGGCCAACTGCTGGGCTTGTGAGATTCCAATCCCTGTGTCCATTACAGAGATATGGAGTTTCATGTCGTCTTCCGTCCGTTCCTCTTCCTTAACACGGACGACAACTTCACCATTATCGGTGAATTTGATGGCATTGCCTAAAAGATTGGTGATGATCTGTCTGAGCCGACCGGGATCACCGATCACGTCATTTGGTATATTTGAAGGCATATCCAGAAGCAGTTCCAGTCCTTTCTGGTTGGCCAGCACGGCGTGAGAAAAGACCATCTGTCTGACCGATTCCTGGAGCTTGAATTTTAGCGATTCCAGTTCGATTTTTTTGGCTTCAATTTTAGAAAAGTCGAGGATTTCGTTGATGAGTTTCATCAAGGTGAGGGCCGATTCTTTCACAGCTTTCAAATATTCCCTCTGCTCAGAAGAGAGCTGAGTATCAAGTGTCAATTCAGTCATTCCTATGATGCCGTTCATTGGCGTGCGAATTTCATGACTCATGTTGGCCAGGAACTGGCTCTTTGCTCTGTTGGCCTCTTGAGCATCCTGTTTTGCTTTCACCACTTCCGTCACATCGATGAGATTGAAAATCACACCCTCGTAGTGCTTTCTCCTGTAAATTGGCTGCAGGCGAAAAATTGCTTCAAGATCACCCAGAGGCCGTTGAATAGCCACGGGTTT
>JAUWVG010000146.1 GCA_030617525.1 Candidatus Aminicenantota bacterium
TTGCCGTCCTGGATGTTGGCATGAATAAAGCAGTCCGTAAAGGGGACATCGCCCAGCAGGTAAAGACCCATCATCTGCATGCGGGCTACCCAGAGCGTGATGATATCTCGGGCCGTAACCAGACAGGAACCGGGATAGTAGTAGTCCAGACTGTTTTTATTGTCGTCCACAGCACCCAGGGATCTCTGCCCTTTGTCCACTCGTGCAGTCTCAGAATCCGGCCAACCCAGAGTACTGAACGGCCAGAGAGAAGAGCTGAACCAGGTATCAAGCACATCCGGATCTTGCTCTAAACCCAGGGATTCGAGCTGACCGGCATATTGTTCTTCGGCCTTACCGTCTCTGAGAGATACGAGCAGATCATATTTTCTAGTTTTTTCCAGTTTTCCTCTATCTGTGAGGATGAAGAGCTTTCCATCAGAATCGGCTATCCAACTCACCAGCTGCTCGCTTTGCGGCAGGGCTTCTGCGATTTTTTCAATTTCGTCAGCCGAAAAGCTTTTATGCCAGATGGGAATCCTGTGGCCCCACCAGAGCTGGCGGCTGATACACCAGTCCCGTTTTTCCTTGAGCCAACTCGAGTATGTGCCTCCATAGCGGGTGTGGTCGGGATAGAAGGTCAACCGTCTTCCTGAAAGTGTTTCGTACTCCCTGCCGATGGCGTCGACCGCTGCCTGGGCAAGGCCTGCTGCACGGAATTCTTTCCGGGTTCCGGCACCGCAGAGAATGCCCTTATCCACATCTCCCATATGGATAAACCACTGTTTGGAAAGATAGGGTTCAATCTGGCTTTTAGAACGGTCGGAATGGCCGATTTCTATCTCTCTATCCTCTATATCTTCCATTAAACCTAAAGCTTCCAGGTCAGCGATAACCTTCTCACGTGCATCAAACCGGTCCAGGCCGCTGTAGGGACCGGCATTGTCATTGAGAGTCCCGTCCGGATTCAAGATATTGATGATGTCGATCTTTTTCTTGTGGCGGCTCCACACATCATAGTCATTGGGGTCATGAGCCGGTGTGATTTTAACACAGCCTGAGCCGAGTTCGGGCTTGGCCCAGGAGTCAAGAATAAGAGGCATTTCTCTCTCTAAAAGCGGAAGCAGAACCTTACGGCCGCTCTGAGCCATCTCTCTAAGTTTAAGAAGATGCGGGAGGAGATTTTTCTTTTTGGCTTTAATGTCCTCCAATGTTTCTTCAAGCAAAGGCTTGTCCTTTTTGGGGGCAGTTTTTATTCGCTCAGGCAGCTCGCGAAGAAGTCTGTCCAGTTCACTTTCAGGATCGGGATGGCAGGCCACGGCCGTATCTCCCAGCATAGTTTCAGGCCGCGTTGTCGCCACTGTGACAAACTCAGGCTCATCCGGTTTTGGATCGATAATCGGATAACGGATGTGCCAGAAATGTCCCTGGATTTTTTCATAGATGATTTCATCATCACTGACAGCCGTTTGGAGCTGACAATCCCAGTTGACCAAACGATCACCACGAAAAATCAAGCCGTCACGGAACAGCCGGAAAAAAGCCTCCCTTACAGCCCTTGTACAGACTGCATCCATAGTAAAGCGCACACGGCCCCAATCACACGAACTGCCTATAATCTGCAGCTGTTCGATGATCCGCTGCTGGTATTCATCCTTCCATGCCCAGATTCTCTCCACAAGGGCTTCACGGCCAATATCATGCCGGGTTTTCTTTTCCAACTCGAAGAGCCTCTTTTCGACAACAGCTTGAGTCGCTATCCCGGCATGGTCAGTACCCGGCATCCAAAGGGAATTATCCCCCATCATCCTGTGCCAGCGGATCAAGAGGTCCTGCATAACGTTATCCATGGCGTGTCCCATATGCAGGGCACCGGTCACATTAGGCAGGGGCATCATGATGACGTAAGAGTTTTCTCTGCTGTCCGGATTTGCAGCAAATGCATCGGAGTCCATCCACTTCTTATAAATCTTCTTATCATAAGAAGAAAAATCAAAATGTATGGGAAAGTTTTCTGATTTTTTTTCTGTGTCTTTCGATTCGTTTTTTTTCATTTTCTCTCTGAGTATTCATGCGCAAATGACTGCACTAAAAGCAGTTAAGTTCCGCTATCTTACAATAGCCGTTTTTTGAAGTCAATGAACCGGAGGGGTCGAATGTTGAGATGCGACCCCTTTAATAATATAATCATCTCCATGGAAAAAAATGAGAGAAGGTTTCATGTCCCCTGACAGCTATAAAATCATCAGCCTTACAGAAGACAATATAGACAAGGAACATATCTGTTGTGGATTTTCTGATATAAAGCTCGCCAAGGGAACCCGCCTGAAAAAAGAACTCATAAAGAGAAGGCTGCCCGAAGGATTTAAGTTTAAAAAAATGGATGTCCGAGGAAAAGTCTTCATAGAGTATGTCCCGGCCGAATTTGCATGGAGTCCTGTTGAAGCGCCAGGTTACACATTTATCCACTGCTTCTGGGTTTCCGGCCGGTATAAGGGACAGGGACTCGGAACCAGGCTGATGGATGAATGTATCAAAGATTCAGGAGAGAAAAATGGAGTAGTCTGTTTAACCACAAAAAAAGTCATGCCGTTTCTTACAGACAAAGGATTTTTTCTGAAAAAAGGATTCGAAGTTTGTGATACGGCACCTCCCTATTTTGAATTGATGGTTAAAAAAATTAAAGATGCTCCCTCCCCAAAATTCCGCGACAGTGCAAAAATGGGGACTGTCCCCAATAAAAAAGGCCTCACCTTTATCTACTCTGATCTCTGTCCGTTTACAGATCACTGGGTGGACAAGCTGATCGTTTACGCTCGAGACATAAACATTCCCTGCCAAAAAGCCAAAATCACAACTCTGGAACAGGCTCAGAATGCGCCTTCTGCTTTTTCGATATTCACCATCTTCTATAATGGGGAATTTCTCACACACAAGATACCTTCACAAAAGGAATTCATCAAGCTTGTCTCCGTTTAAAGATTTTTCCATCACCTTCCCAAAACTCTAAAAAAAATCGCGGAAATGGAGATGCTGTGCAAAAAAGTTGATAACAGCCATTCATTATGATATTGCATAGGAACACAGTAAAACTCTTTCAATACACACTAGCTAGGAGGTACAAATGAAATGGAAACTTTTAACATTAATGATATTAGTTCTGGCTCCACTTCTTGTTTTAATTGGGCAGGATTTCGACAATACCGAATTTGCCGCACGGCGTGCAGAATTTATGGAACAAATTTCAGATGGAATCGCAATTATTCTTGGGGCCACAACTCCAACCGGGGACAGTCACTTTTTTCAGACCAACGATTTTTATTATTTCACCGGAGTGGAAATCCCCAATGCCATTCTCATCATCGATGGTTTGAACAATGAGAGCCTTATCTTTTTTACACTCAGTGAAGATGGGGCTCGAAGTGAAGGCCTTCCTGTTGAACTTGTTAGCGATCCTGTCAAAGCAACCGGAATAGAAAAAGCCTATTCCCTCGACCGTTTTTCCTCGATCCTCACACGACTGAGCATGCAGATCCCCTTCATTTATACGCCTTATAAGCCCGGCGAGATTAACATGGTCAATACCAATGAAAAGTTTAATTCCCTGCAGCGGAACATGACTATGAATATCTGGGATGGGCGGCTCACCCGGGAAATGCAGTTCGTCAAAAACCTGAAAGAAAAATTTCCTCATATCACGGTTAAAAACTGCTCTCCTTTAATCTGGGACATGCGGAAAATCAAATCTCTTGCAGAAGTCAACCTCCTGCGCAGAGCTGGGCAGCTTGGGGTCGAAGCACATAAGGTGTTTATGAAAGCCACGCATCCCGGAGTCAGAGAAAAGGAATTGGCGGCACTGTTCACATACACCTGTATGAGAAAAGACGCGATTGATCTTGCCTACAACGTGATCATCATGTCGGGTCCCAATCACGCTTACGGCCACTACCACATATACGATAGAACACTTGAAGATGGCGATTTTATCATCCTGGATGCCGGTCCCGATGTCGGCTACTACAATGCGGACGTATCCAGCACATTTCCCGCCAACGGCAAATTTTCACAAAAACAAAAAGAGATTTATGACCTTGCCTATGGGATTTATGTCACCTGCCTCGAAAACTACAGGCCCGGAACAACATTCAGAGATATTGGCAATAAAGTGAAGGAACACCTCATCGAGAACGGTTTTGATCCCGAGGAAAGGAGATTCAGGGGGTTTATCCGCTACGGAGGATACAACCATTCCATCGGCATGGCCACGCATGATCCGATGGGAACATTCGCCGGACCGGACGAAGTCCTCCGGCCCGGATTTGTCTTTGCCTGCGACATCAACATGCCCTATGCAGACCAGGAGATGGGGATTCGCATTGAGGACACCGTGGTTATCACAGAGGATGGTTATGAAAACTTATCTCAGGGACTTCCAAGATCATTAAAAGAGATCGAGTCCTTTATGAAAAAAAAATAAGTTATACAAAGAAAAGGAGACTCGGTATGAAAAGACGCCAATTTATTCACACAGTTGGAGTGGGCATGGCCACGCTGGCTGTGCCCGGATGTCTGAGCAAGACAAAAAGACCTAAACAAAAACCTAACATTTTGTTCATTATGACAGACGACCATGCATCGCATGCAATCAGCAGCTACGGCAGCCGAATCAATAAAACGCCCAATATCGACAGGATTGCTGACGAGGGTGTGCGTTTCGAAAACTGCTTCTGCACCAACGGCATCTGTGCTCCCAGCAGAGCGGTCATTTTATCCGGGAAACACAGCCATCTCAATGGACTCCGGGATAACGCCCAAACCTTTGACGGAACCCAGCAAACATTCCCTAAACTCCTCCAGCAGGCCGGATACCAGACTGTTATGCTGGGTAAGTGGCACCTCAAGAGCGATCCCACCGGCTTTCATTACTGGAATATTCTCCCCGGGCAGGGACAGTACTACAATCCTGATCTGATCGAGATGGGAGAAAGAAAACAGCACTCCGGCTATGTCACCGACCTGATTACGGATATCGCCCTCGACTATCTGGAAAACAAACGGGATAAAGAAAAGCCCTTCATGATGATGCTCCACCACAAGGCTCCTCACCGCAACTGGCAGCCCGCCCCCCGGCATCTGACGATGTATGACAATATCGAGTTTCCAGAACCGGACACATTGTTTGATGACTATTCCACACGTTCGGCAGCAGCAGCCGAGCAGGAGATGTCGCTGCGAGACCATATGCAGATAGCCTATGACCTGAAAATGGAGCCGGCTCCAAAGCGGCTGAATGAGGAACAACGGGCTGCCTGGGAGGCCGCTTACGGACCAAAGAGAGAGGCCTTCGAAAGGGAAAAGCCGGAGGGAGATGACCTGGTGCGGTGGAAATACCAGCGATACATGCAGGATTACTTGGGCTGCATCGCCGCTGTAGACGAGAATATCGGCCGTGTGTTGGACTATCTGGATCAGTCCGGACTCGCCGAAAACACCATTGTGGTCTATACTTCCGACCAGGGCTTTTACCTGGGCGATCACGGCTGGTTTGACAAGCGCTTTATGTACGAAGAATCTCTCCGTATGCCGCTTCTGGCCAAGTTTCCTGGAAAAACTACACCAGGATCAATAAACAACGAACTGGTTCAAAATCTAGATTTTGCTCCAACCTTTCTTGAACTCGCCGGAGTGGATGTCCCAAAAGACATGCAGGGCGAATCAATCGTGGGTTTCTTGCAGAACAAAACTGTCAGCGACTGGCGTGAGTCTATCTACTACCACTACTATGAATTTCCCGCCGTCCACATGGTGAAACGACACTATGGCGTCAGGACCAAACAGTACAAGCTAATGCACTATTACCACGATATTGATGCCTGGGAGCTTTATGACCTCGAAAATGACCCTCAGGAATTAAAAAATGTTTATGACAATCCGGACTATACCGATGTCGTCAAAAAGCTTAAGGCCGAACTGAAACGGCTTCAAGTCCTCTATGGGGATTCGGATGAACTGTCACAAAAACTCCTCGAAGAGGATATGGAAAGACGGAGAAAAGCGCAGGAGCGCCGCAAAAAAAAGCAAAATTAGTCTTCTTTAGAGGAACGGTACAGAGAATAGATAAATCCTCCGAGACAGACTCCAAAGATCAAAATCATTGTGATGATGGTTTTAAGTTCCATTTTTTTCCCTGAACATTTTTTTTGTGATGATCTTATTAAAGACAACAAACACGGTTATCGCCACAGCCCACTGAAAGAGGACGGTGCCCACCGAGGTTGTAGCAAAGATTTTCAACCAGTTTCCCGGATCGGCAGAATAACTGTCCCATAACCACCAGACAAGCATGGCCACCATTTGGAGAGGAAGAAAGAACATCACAAGGTAATCGAACCATCTCCCCAGCTTTATTTTTTTGTCAGAGGTTGAAATGATCTCCTCGCGGAACTTCCGGGGACC
>JAUWVG010000478.1 GCA_030617525.1 Candidatus Aminicenantota bacterium
GAAAAAGCTGACCTCGCGTCTGATCTATTTTGAATCACTCTATCCTTATTACAGCCGGGGGTGGGCACCTTTAAAAGGATATATTCAAAAACAAGAAAAATATTTGGACTCCCCGATTCAGGAATTGTATGACATGGGAAAGGACTTCAACGAAACCGAAAATCTGGCCAAAACAAAAAACCTAAATACGCACGAGTCAATATTATCAAAATTGATAAAAGACCAAACTTATGAAATAAAGGGAGCAGATCAGACAAAAGCCGACAGGGATACGATAGAGCGGCTGAGAAGTCTAGGATACATCTCAAGCCCTCAGGCCACACTCAATAAGAAGTTCACGGCTAAAGATGATCTAAAGGAACTCCTCCCCTATCAATCACAGCTTCAGTTTGCCATGAAGGCCTATCATAAAGGCGATTTCACTGAGGCCATAGATCTCTTGAGCGGGATCATCACAAAAAGGAAAGATTTTGATCTGGCTTATACACATCTGGCAACTCTATACCAAGAACAAAGAAATTTCAAAAAGGCCATTGAAGTTCTTCGTGAAGGTTATCAGAACTGTCCCTCGAGCTATAAAGTTATCACAACCTTCGGCATATTTCTTACCGAAGTCGCTCAATATGACGTGGCTATCACTATCCTCAAAGAGGGAATGGCGATCATCGATTATGATCCGGAACTCTGGAATTATCTCGGAGTGGCCCATTGGAAAAAAGGAGAGCTGGAAAAGGCTAAGGAGCACTTCCAGCAATGCCTGTCCTTAGACAACAATTATCCCATTGCATTTAACAACCTGGGTTCTGTCCATCTCTCGCAGTTCATCAAGACCAAAGAAAGACAATCTATCGAGGAGGCTATCAATCTCTTTAAACGAGCCATCGAATTGGATCCATTGTATGCTTCTGCCTACAACGGCCTTGGTGCCGCCTACAGAAATCAGGGAAATCTGGACGGGTCGATCTACTGCTGGGAAAAAGCCGTAGAACTTGATACAAATTTCGCCTTTGCTTTATACAATCTGGGAATTGCCTATTTTGCTAAAGGAGAAAATATTAAAGCCGCAGAAGCACTGACCAAATACAAAGAAAAAAATTATCACCTTCTTCCCACCGACGAGCAAACTAATCTTGATAATCTCATTAAAAAGATCAAGAAGTTTTCATGAATAAGCGAAAAATCTTATTTGAATTGGCAATACAGAGGTCTTCAGAATGAAAGCAAATATCTTTAGAGTTTTTGTTTTTCTTTTTCTTGTATGTTCGTTACTTTTTTCGAGTCAGAAGCAGAAAGAAAAAGACCTTCCACCCAAATATCAGGAATGGTTAAATTTAACAACTCACATTATTCTTCCGGAGGAAAAAGACGTTTTCTTGGAACTTCAAAACGACAGAGATCATGATCTTTTTATAGCCTCATTTTGGCGGCAGAGAGATCCCACTCCCGGCACACCTCAGAATGAATATAAAGATGAGCACCTGGAGCGGTTTAGATATGTCAATACGTTTTTCACACGTGGAACAACCAGAGATGGCTGGAGGACGGATATGGGACGGATCTATGTGATCTTAGGCCCTCCTGTCAGTATCGAAAGGTTTGACAATGTTATGGGTGTCTATCCCTGTCAAGTTTGGTCTTATTACGGAGACAGAAGTAAAGGATTCCCCACAAACTTCACCATACTCTTTTTTAAGAGGAATGGAGTGGGCGAATTCAAACTCTACAATTCTATCAGTGATGGACCTGGAGCTCTTCTTATCCAAAAGAAAGATATAGACCTGTTTGACTCTGCAATAATCTATAGGGAGATTAGAAAACTGTCTCCCACTCTTGCTGGACCTGCCGTGACCATGATACCCGGACGTTATACCTTTGATTTCCGCCCACATCTCAGCGATAGTCAAATTTTGGTAGATATCCTCGATTCCCCAAGAAAAGATGTCAATCCCACTTATGCCAGCCATTTTTTGAACTATAAAGGAGTTGTAAGCACAGAATATTTGACAAATTATATCGAAAGTAATACCGATATCGCCATCATCCATTCCCCGCTATTAAATATGAATTTTGTGCATTTTTCCATCAATCCCAAATTTGTTTCTATTGATTTTTTTGAACCTAAAGACCAGTATTTTTGTAATTTTTCACTCAATGTCAGTCTAAGAAAAAACGAAGTCGTTCTCTTTCAATACTCAAAAGATTACCCATTTTATTTCCCTCCAGATAATATCAACCGAATCCAAGGAAGCGGAATCGCGATCCAGGATTCTTTCCCCATAATTGAGGGAAACTACAGCTTGAATATTCTTATTCAAAACTCAGTAGGAAAAGAGTTTAGTGTCTTTGAAACGGAAATCTCTATTCCCGCGACAACCGATTTGCCCAAGATAATGGGGCCAATACTCGGGTACGAATTCCAGGACTCAACCGCTTATGTGAATCTACCTTTTAAACTTAATGATAAACAACTGCAGATTGATCCGAAGGATACTTTTTCCCCTAAAGAAAATGTGGCCATTCTTTTTAATGTTTTAAATTCCACGAGAGAGCTGTGGGAAAAAGGAAAAATTGACGTTCAAATCAATGGCCTCAAAACAAAGAATCCAACAAATAAATCTTTCTCTATAGATCTTAAAAATTATCCCTTCAATACAAATCTTGGAATTACTCATTCTCTACCCGCCTTGGACTTGTCTCCCGATTACTATACTTTAACTTTGATCTTAAAAAAGGACGATTCTTCGATAATTGATGAGAAGACCGGGAACTT